>NZ_CEZLMY010000047.1:0-23125 GCF_983033635.1 Psychromonas sp.
ACTTAATAATTGGGGTCAGAGTAAAATTAAATTTTAAATTTACTCTGACCCCAATTATCTCGCTTTCGCCGCCAAAGCAATTTAGAAACCTACAAAACCATGGCCAGTTTTACTTGACCACTTCAGAAGTTATCAAAAAAATGACGAGTCAATTGTGTACAGTATGTTGCTTGCTTAAATGAAAAATGACGTTTATTCTTCCTATAGTCCCTATACTCCCAAAAGGCCTGCCACATGGACATGATTTTTCGTCAAATAAGGACAAAACAGGGCTGCCAATCTTATATGATTGGCTGTAAAGAAACCTGCGCCGCAATCATCATAGATCCCGAAATCAGCCAGATGGAGCACTATCAAGGGCTCGCCACACAAGATGGTCTGGTTCTGCATTACCTGCTTGATACCCATACTCATGCCGACCATTTTTCAGCAAGTAAGGTACTCGCCGCAAAAATGGATGTCCCACTTATCATGCACAATAATAGCCCGGCTCCGTTCGTCGATATTCGGGTCGATGATGGCGAAATGGTTATTGTGGGTCAGCTCCGATTCCGAATTTTACACACCCCGGGTCATACTGCAGACTCGATGTGCGTCATCATGGACGATAGAGTGTTTACCGGCGACACCTTACTCATTGGAGGAACGGGACGCACCGATCTCCCTACTGGCGATCCGGAACAACTTTATGACAGCTTGTTTAACGGCCTACTAAAACTGAATCCAGACCTAATAGTCTATCCAGCCCACATCTACTCTGAACGCTGCCATTCAACACTGGCAGAAGAGATCGCTAACAACCCCAGATTGCAGAAGACACATCGCGATGAGTTCGTAGAACAAATGCGTACATTAGATCTAAAAATGCCCACACACCTCACAGAGGCCCTGCGAACCAATCTTTGTGGAGGAAAAAACGTCAGCCAACTCATCGCAGAAGCTGCAAAAAAGGTCTCTTTTATGGCTCAGGATGAAGTCCTGCGCCGCATCCAATCTCTCCACCCCGATATGCTACTTATCGATGTGCGGGAAAAAGAGGCATACGACCAGGCCCATATCCCGAGTGCCATTCATATTCCACGCGGACAAATAGAACTCCGCGTAAATGATATGCTCCCCGATCCTACTAAGCGCATTCTGGTTTATTGTGAGTGCGGCAAAATTTCAACACTAGCGACAGCAACGCTTAAAGAGATGGGATTTGGACGCGCCGTCGCTCTCGATCTTGGAATTTGCAGCTGGAAAGAAAATGGTTACCCCGTTGAGAAAAGCGGTTAACCTAAAGTCGCATGCAGCTTAGGGTTTTGAACAATTAGAGGTTGAGCACAGTGGTTTAAAAAGGTTTGTCTGTCTTACCTTTTAACAATTGGGGGCAGAGTAAAATTAAATTTTAAATTAACTCTGATCCCAATTATCAAGTTAGAAGGCTAAGTCGAAAACTTACAGTGTTTTTTTGCCTTGACTAGAAAAACGAAATACTTGAGCTCCACTACAACTAATGCAGTTTAATTAGAAAAACGCTCATGCTCTACTAGACTAGTATTAAGTAGTCGGTTGCGTTCGTTTGAGTTTCGAAACAAAGCAAATTTAACGGCTCATATAACAAAAGGTGTTGAACACAGTGTGTTTTTCATCCGCTGTTTTGCCAAAATCAAAGAAATGAGAGGGCAACGGTGCATAGTGTATTGCTTACTCAAATCAAAAAGAGCGTTTATTCTTCCTATACTTACTCCGAAGTCTCCTGTTGACCAAGGGGCGTGATTTCTTATGTTAACCGGGCAGAAGGATCAAATGCATGTTGTTTTCACCGTCAGATAGTTATGATCGGCTGCTGCTTAGCAGGCCCTGGCTGTCCCTATTGGTTATCGGCCTCCGCCGATTCTCTGGTGCTGGAAAACGATCAAGCTCTTCACTATTACCGCGCGATCAAGGCCCGCTATGGTTCGGACGACTTTCTGATCGTCACCTATACGCCGAACAGGGAGCTGTTCGATGAGACGGTGCTCGCCGATCTGCAGAAATTGAGGGATGGCTTGGGGGCGCTGCAGGGGGTGGGCTCTGTGATCAGCATTCTGGATGTGCCGCTGATCGACAGCCCGCCGGTGACCCTAGACGAGTTGCGCGATTCGATCCGTACCCTGGAAAAACCGGATACCGACAGGCGCCTTGCCCGGCGTGAACTGCTCTCCAGTCCTTTGTATTCGAACCTGTTGATCAGTCCGGACGGCGGAACGACCGCTTTGCAGGTAAACATACGCCACGAGCAGACTTACTATGAATTACGCAGCCGCCGCAACCTGCTGCGTGAAATGCATATTTACGGCGAGCTCAGCGCAGAGCAGCGTGATGAACTCGCCTCGGTCAGCCAACAATTTACCGCCTACAGCACAGAGTCGCTCGAGCGGCAGAGCGACTTGATCGCCGATGTCCGGAGGATCATGGCGGAGCACCGGAATGGGGCAAGGCTGCATTTAGGCGGGGTGCCGATGATCACCGTAGACTCCATTGATTTTATCCGCCACGATCTGTTTACTTTCGGCCTTGGGGGGAGCGCCTTTCTGATTGTGTTGCTCGCCGTGACGTTCCGCAAATTACGCTGGGTTCTGCTGCCGCTGGTTACCTGCTTCTCTTCCGGAGTTGTGATGATCGGCTTTCTCGGGTTGAGCAACTGGCCGGTGACAGTAGTGTCTGCCAATTTTATTTCGCTGCTGCTGATCATCACATTATCGCTCACCATCCACCTGATTGTTCGCTATCAGGAGCTGCATGCACAACAGCCCCATGCCTCGCAGCATACCCTGGTACTGGAAACAGTGAAGAAAAAGGTGCTGCCCTGCTTTTATACCGCTGCAACAACTATGGTTGCATTTGCCTCTCTGTTAGTCAGCGATATACGCCCGGTGATCGACTTCGGCTGGATGATGACCATAGGGATGGCAGTCTCGTTTGTGATCACCTTTACCCTGTTTCCGGCTTCCCTAGTGTTGCTGAAGCGGGGGCCGCCGAGCAAACAGCACAATATTACCGGCGAGCTCACCGCTTTTCTCGCCAGACGGATCGAGTCCCATGGGAAAGTGGTTCTAGCGGCCTTTGCCGTATTATTTCTGCTTAGCAGCATTGGCATCAGCCTGTTGACGGTGGAAAATCGCTTTATCGATTACTATAAAAAGTCGACCGAGATCTACCAGGGTATGGAGCTGATCGACCGCAAGCTGGGCGGAACCACCCCGCTGGATATAGTGATCGATGCCCCTGCCGATCTTCCAGAGCAGGATGAAACGCAGCTGGGGATCGAAGAGATTGCTCTGCTGGAGGAGCTGGGTTTTGATCCCGAAGAGTTTGAGTCGGATCCGGAAGAGGACGCCAGTATTACCGCCCGCAGTTACTGGTTCAACAACGCGAAGTTGAAGGAAATCGCGGCAATCCACGATTATCTCGATGCGTTACCGGAATCCGGCAAGGTGATTTCTATCGCCACCAGTATGGAAATATTAGAAACCCTGGATCCGACTTCAGTGGCTGATGACTTCTTTCTATCCGTTCTCTACAAAAGCCTGCCGGATAAGATCAAGCAGATATTGTTTACGCCCTATTTCTCGGAGGAAGGTGACCAAATCAGGTTCAGCATGCGCGTGTTTGAATCGGATGCTTCCCTGCAGCGCAACGAGCTGTTAAAGAAAATCCGCAAACACCTGACCGGCCAGCTGGGGCTGAATAACGAACAGGTGCATCTGACCGGCATGGTGGTGCTGTACAACAACATGCTGCAGAGCCTGTTTCGCTCGCAAATCCTGACTATCGGCGTGGTCTTTCTGGCGATCTTTACGATGTTTATACTGCTATTCAGGGATCTGAAGATAGCGGCAATCACTCTGGTTCCAAATCTGGTTGCGGCCGCGATGGTGCTGGGTCTGATGGGCTGGTTCGGGATCCCACTGGATTTGATGACCATCACCATAGCCGCAATCTGCATCGGCATCGCGGTGGACGACGCCATTCACTACGTGCACCGTTTTATCGGCGAATACCGAAAACACAACGACTACTGGACCGCCGTCCGACGCTGCCACGGAAGTATCGGACGTGCCATCTATTACACCTCGATCACGGTGATACTAGGGTTTTCAATTCTTGCGCTATCCAATTTTATCCCCACAATCTATTTCGGCCTGTTGACCGGCTTTTCAATGCTGGTCGCGCTGCTGGCCAACCTGACATTGCTGCCGCTGCTTCTGGTCAGGTTCAAGCCGCTGGGTTGAGTTTAATCCGCAGGGCAAACGCACGAACAAAATGTGTAAAAAAATGCGTGAATTTTGGGTAAAATAGCAGCCAAAAAGGCACAAGAGCGATTAGAAACATGGAGAGCGAATCGCTGCGCTTGTGGCCTTTCAAAAAGCAATGGATCATGTCCTGAAGGCTATGGCGTAGAAGAATTCAACCAAAAGTGTGACAGCGCAAGAAAAAAAGGTACTACATGCGTCTGTCCTGAATAAAAAGCCCCTGTAAATAATTCTGTGTAATTGTTATTGGTTACAAGTATTCAGTTAATCGGTCTTCGAGCATAATCATAAAGCGGTTCAGCGTTTGTCTCCAGTGTCTTATTGGCATTGTACATTTCTTGGAGGCAGCCTGAATAGCTAGATAGATCACCTTTATTGCAAACGCATCTGTTGGGAGCCGCTTACGCTTCTTAAGTAACCAATTGATTTTACAGTGTTGTTACAACTAGCATTACAACAATTATCGACGCAGGAATGGAAGCTAGGATAAGCATTATTACGCTAAGAGTAACTGATTTAGAGCGTTCTTATGGTTTTTACCATAAAGGAATGGAATTACCTACAACCCGTAAGCCCGATGAGGTGATTAGCAATAGCAGAGGTTTTCCAAAGCATAGTTTTAAGTTTCAGTCTCTAAGTGGCTTTAACAACTGGGGTTAACAATTGGGGGCAGAGTAAAATTAAATTTTAAATTTACTCTGCCCCCAATTATCATTTGCAGAGCTTTAAACTTCTGTATTATTACTTATGTCGCATTATTTGCCATGCTTGTTCTGAAACTCAGTGAGCGGATTTACTGTGCTTCCACAATCGACCAAGGTGCTAAAAAATGGGTCAGAGTGAAATAACTAGATAAGTTACTTTGACCCTAATTAACTTTACCTCTCGACTTGCTGATTTTTTGCATTTTGAATGGTAACGGGCATAAATATGATAAGGCAGTCCCGTATCTGAGACTGCCTGAATTATTTACTTACAGTTGTACGCTTTCCATGATTGCATACGGTTGTTTGGTGCTGCACCGTAGTTGCGCTCTGCAAAGTAGTAAGGTCCATTAGGAACCGACATCCAGTATGTACCATCCTTCGGGTCTTCTAAGCTGAACGTGATAGTGATATTACCCTTTGCATCTGGCTTAGTGTTGTATGCGTTATAGATGTCGTTAACACCCGGCATTGTATTGCGAGTCACACCATCGTAACGGGTGATTGACCAGAACTCAGTTAGGCCACGTTCGTAAGGCATTGTGATTACTTCTGTTTGAGCACCATGGAAAGGGGAACCTGCACAGTTAGTAGAGCCTGCAAAGTGATCAGTAACAATATCGCTAGGGTCAATTGATGACTGGACTGGTAGTGCTAAGTGACCAACGATACCGACTATACGATTGAAGGCATCATTCGAACCTGCTTCTGGCGAGTCGATTGGGCCGAACATACCACCTGAACTTAGACCTGTAGAGCTTGCCGATAGACGAGCGAATTCAGCAATCATAAACTGGTGCATACGTGCCTGGTCTGCTGCTGTGTATTTGCCTACTAGCGGTGCAAGAAACTCGATGTTTTGCTGATACACATCATGAGTCTTTAATGTCCATGCTAGCGGATCAGTGAAATCAATTTGCGTCGCTTTACCGGTTAGTGTCACAGCATCTTGGATGTCATGCGCTGCTTTGTAACCTGCATCGGTTTCATATTTTAGCTGAGTACGTACAAAGATATGCGGGTGATTGCCACGATCCGTGATTACCACATCGGCCTCAGGGATCTCACCTTGGTAGTCGTCGCGTACAAAGACATAAGTGCCAGTTGGACGAACTTTATCGTAAGTCACGTAGTGCTCTTGGTCAGTTACCATGAGTGAGAAGTAATGATCATCCGCTACTTTAGGGAATGTCATTACTACCGGGCCATTGCTTAAGTCAAGTACAGCTTTGGAGTAGATGTGGTCAAGAGCAGGCGTTACCACAAGGTCTTTGCCTTCCGTTGGTAGAGAGCGAGTGTGAAGTAGGGTGTTAGTACCGCCATTCATTACAGATTGGTCTTTAAGATAGTTAGCATGATGAACAACTTTGAATACCTGAGCCTCTGCTGCCGTCGCAGTCATCTCACCCAATGTAGGGTGGGTAGAAGTTAGGGTGTCTGTTGGCTTTTGTGTTGCAGCTACTGCACTGAAAGAAGTGGCGATTAATAGAGCTAATAGTGTTTTTTTCATAGGATCACCTTCATCGTAATTAGTATTTGTTTTATGTTTGAGTTTTAGAAACTAAATATGTTTTGTTTCCATAAGTTCACTATACTAGTTGCTTAGATGAATTATCGGACTTTGTTGAGTGCCTAAATGGAAACTGAAATCGGCTTAAAAGATATTCGGGTATTAACCTGTTTATATAAAGAGAAGAGTTTAAAGCGTACCGCACGTATTCTGGGCAAAACTCCCAGTGCCATTAGTAAAACCTTAAGCAAACTCAGAGAAGCTTATGATGATCCACTTTTTGTCACTTCGTACAATGGTGGTGAAGCAACGCCTCGCCTGCTGGAGATAATTGAAGACTTATTTATGGTGCAGGGGATTTTGGAAAACAGTTTAGCTACTGATAGTCAGTTTGATCCGTTGTTATTTAAAGGGGATATTTCATTAAGCTGTTCGATGGGTTTGATTGAACGTTTTGGTGATAGATTATTTACTGAACTGTCTCGTTTAGCGCCTAATGCACAAATTCTGCTTTATACTTGGACGGGAGAAACTCAGGAGCAGTTGGCTGCTGGGCAGGTCACTGCCGCTATCCATGTATTAAGTGAAGAAAAACCACAACATATTTACCAGAAAAAGATGCTTGATGATGAGATGGTATTGGCATTAAAAGCAGACCATCCTGCACAAAATATGCAACAAGCGTTAGCTTACCCAGCAATCATTCTTAAAACCTCCGGCTGGAATGACCAACGCTATCGTTTTTTAGAAAACCTAAAAGCCAACGGTATCGATTATATTAATGGCGGGCTGGTGGATCATGTTTCACTGGGGCTTAAGCTAATAAAAAACTCTGAGAGGGTGATGTTTTTACCTAAAGTAATAGTCACACCAGATCTTAAATATTTTACTTTTAATAAATCCTGCCACATGCCACTTAAGTTTGTTTATTGTATTAAAACCGCAAATAGAAACAGCAAATTACACCAGTGGCTTTACGATGTTTGTTTGTCTGTTATTAAATAGTAAGTAGTTTACTCAGCACTATTCATAATATTATTTATAATTAGCTTAATTTCATTTTCTAACCAGCAGTAATAGGCATCATGGCGATGGCGATAATGGCTGTAGATATGGATATCTTTACTGAAATCGACCTCCAGATTATCTACACGAAAATCAACTAACCCCAGGTGCTGACCGTTATAAAGTTCAGAGGTTGGAAATACCTGTTCACTGACTGCGGCTACCTGCGCGACATTGCTGAGTATAGGAAGAATAAAATCCCTTTACCAAAAAAAAATGTTGATTTGAACAGGAGAACAGGATGTTTTATCTCATTATGCTCCGATTGCCATATCACAACCATCGGCGCTTAATTGATTATTGAGTTGATCATGTTTAAGAGGGATAAATTGCAAAGAGATATTCGGAGCCTCTTTATCGAGGCATAGTAAGGCATAGGGAAGGATTGTTTGCATGGCATAATCTGTGGTGGCAATAACAAACTGTTGTGCATAAAGTTTGGCATTAAAGCTACTGGGTGATAATAAAATTTGTAGTGTTCTGAGAGCATCATTTACTTCAATAGCGCGTAATGTTGGCTGAAGGTGCTGTCCTTGGCGAATAAAAACAGGATCATCAAGTAACTCTCTTAATCGCCCTAGTACTCGGCTCATTGCTGATTGACTTAAATTAAGCCTCGGTGCACTGCCACTGACACTACCTTCTTAAATTAATACTTTTAAAGCGACAAATAGGTTTAAATCTCGACGGTAAATTTCTTCTAACTTCATGTTGTCACTCATTAAGTAAGTATTAACGTATTATTATGGTTAACAAACATAATAACAGCTATTTATTTTTGTTTTTATGCCTAATTAGTTAGAATTTTTACTACAATAAACAATTAGTTATAAATAGAATAGTGAATTTTTCACAATCTCGATTTATAAAATCATTTCGTTTCATGAGCAGGAAGCTAGCATGCGCTATTTTTTGTATCTTTTTACGCTATTTATTCTTTTAGTAAACGTCGCACAAGCAAGGCCTAAAGTTGGTCTGGTATTGGGCGGTGGAGGGGCAAAAGGTGCGGCCCATATTGGTATATTAAAAGTATTAGAAAAAAACAATATTGCTATTGATTATATCGTTGGCACTAGTATCGGGTCTTATATCGGCGCGTTGTATGCGCTTGGTTACAATGCCGATGAGATTGAAATTATTATGCTCAATACCCAGTGGGAGAAAGGTTTTTCGGACTTTATTCCACGAGAAAATTTGCAATTTTCAGATAAAGAATTAAGAGATGATTACAATATTACCTTCCGATTAGGTTATAGCGCTTCTGAATTTAAAGTACCAGGTGGTCTTTTATTAGGTCAATCTGCTTTGCAATTGCTTAAATTATCAACGGATACTTTTGGTGAATTTTCGAGTTTTGATGAGCTCCCCATTCCGTATCGCGCTGTCGCAACAGATATTGCCACCTCTGAAGTTGTAGTATTGAGTTCGGGTAGTCTTTCTCAAGCAATAAAAGCCTCATCAACTGTCCCCGGTATCGTCGAGCCAACTAAAATTGATGGTAAATTATTAGTTGATGGTGCCATTGTCAATAATATGCCCGTTAATATTGTTAAAAAAATGGGGGCAGATATTGTTATCGCAGTGGATATTGGTTCACCTCTAGTTGCACAAGAAGATCTTAAAAGTACGGTTGATGTGCTTAATCAGTTATCCACTATATTAACTATCAATACAACCAACCAACAAAAACAACTACTTACTGAAAATGATTTGTTGATTCGTCCTGAAATCGATGAGTTAAGCACCACTAATTTTTCAATAATGTCCGACGCACTTGTCTTAGGGGAGCAAGCCGCACTGGAAAATATTGAACAAATACAAAGCATGAGTCTTAGTGATGAACAATATTCACAATATAGGCTAGAGAAAAAACAGCACAGTGAAAAATGGTTTAATAGCTTATCTCAACCTATTATTGCCATTAAATATGAAAATGATTCGAAAATTGATCCCGGTATTATTGCTCAGCATTTGAGTTTATCTATTGGTGATGTTGCCAATAAGCAACAATTAGATGAGGCGATTTCCCGCGTTTATGCATTAGATAGGTTTGACCAGGTTAATGCTGAATTTGTTGACTCAGATTTAGGGCGTACTTTAGTGGTCACTACCCGGGAAAAATCTTGGGGGCCAAATTATGTGCATATTGGTTTTAGCTGGCAAGGGGACTTCTCAAGTGATTCACAAGTGGCGCTTGATTTAGCCTATATCCTAACTGATATCACAGCCAATGGCGGACAATGGAAAAATGAGTTGTCTATTGGTTGGGAACCGATGATTGCCACTGAATTTTATCAGCCATTTGATCTTAAACAGGATTTTTTCGGCAGTGCCCGACTGATGTACAATACCGAAAAATATGCAGAAAATGAGTTTAATTTATTACAAAGCAGGCCTGAACTGGTTAATCAATATGGTCAGGCTCGTTTAGGAGCCGGTTATAATTACACGGGTAATGGCCTTTCGGAAATAGGGATACTCGGTGAAATTGGGCGGATAAAATTTGAAGCTATTGATTACGAAAACCTTGATTACACGTCACTAGCTGCTTATATTTCAATCGCTTATGATAATTTAAATAGTATCAACTTTCCTACTCAGGGTAATAAGTTATCCTTAGATCTGTATTTACGTAAAGATAAATATGACCACATTTGGGCGAATACTTCCGATGAACCCTCGCTCGAGATTAATCTAGATTGGCGTGGAGCCTTCGGAATTGGTAGACATACTTTTGTTGGCATCAGTTCTTTGGCCACTGTTTTTACTGATAATGATGTGTCTATACGTGTTTCTGAGTTGGGTGGATTTTTAAACCTTTCGGGTTATCAAAAAGACGCCCTGATTGGCGCCCATAAAGTCTTTGTCGCGGCAGTTTATCAATATGATTTAGGCTATGGAGAAATGGGCTTACCGCTGTACTTAGGTACGAGTCTTGAATCCGGTAATGTCTGGGCATTAGATGATAATATAGCCTTGGATGAGTTGGTAACATCGGGCAGTTTATATCTGGGAACCGATACCAGTTTTGGTCCCGTGGTTATTGGTTTAGGTTATTCTAAGAGTTTTGCTTCTTACTTAGAGGATGATCTACGAATTTTCTTCTCTATAGGGAAAAACTGGTAGAGTAAAATTGGTTATCGCGATAACCAATTTTACGGCGCATCGTTTTACACTAATAAAGAAGCACAACGTGGGTTCACGGCGTATCTGCAGATAAGCATGCAAAGTTTAACAAAAAGTTCGCCGCGTCGGGCCTGATTAATCAGATCTATCAGTATGAGCTGACCTTGTTGAACGGATGAAAGCTCATGATAAAATACAGGGTAAATTAGATGCGCAAATGGCTGATGGCATGGCCTTCTATCTTCTTCAAAGAGGGCAAAAAAGGCCATATTTTGCTGATCGATAGCCTTGATGTAGAGCTTGTCGAGGCAGCTGAAAAGACGGTCTTACAAAAATTCGCCGGTAAAAGTTTTGTAAAACCAAGCCCTGACACCCGTAATCAGTGGCTTGCAGAGAAACAATAAATTTTCCCGCAAGCTAGTCAACAGCGTCCAGTGATTGTTGGCTTTGGTCCCTGCTGCGCTGTTGCTAGCGCAGATGGGCTTGAAACCTGTCGTTATTGAACGCGGCCAAGATGCTAGGCAGCGCACCAAAGATACCAGGGGCCTGTGGCGAGGCATGATCTCCGAGAACAGTTTGTCCATTCTCAAAAAAAACAGCTCGCTAATTTTCCGTGAAGCGAGCCGGATAAATTAAATTTTAGCACGACATTAGAGTAAATAATCTAAGGCGCTTTGTGCCCCTTTCCGCCTTAGAAAGCTGACTAAAAATGCCCCTATTACGACGTTGAAACCTACAACTTTGTGGCTAAAATCAACTGGCCATAACACTTTGAAATTAGCAAAAAAAATGGCAAACCCGCAAAGGTTTACCATTCTATTAAATATTAATTCAGCTCTGTGTAGGAGCTAAAATATCACAGCAAATTAAATCGCTACGATATTTTCTGCGTTCGGGCCTTTTTGACCTTGGCTTACAGTGAATTCAACTTTTTGGCCTTCAGCTAGAGTTTTGAAACCTTCGCTAGCGATAGCGCTAAAGTGAGCAAATACGTCTGGACCATTTTCTTGCTCGATGAAACCAAAACCTTTAGATTCGTTGAACCACTTAACTGTACCTTGAACTTTAGACATAATATTATCCTGAAATTTTAATGTTAGATTGCCTTAGTAGGCCTGAATAGCGTAAAAACAGACTGGAACTTAAAAACTACAAAGCGAGGTATTATTAATAATCCAACGAAATGAAGAATGTAAACAAAAGGCTTTCTTTCTTGCTGAGGGCCACTTTATAGAATATAAAATGAAAGTCAATAGCTGTTTAAAAAACAAACAGCCAACTACCTGCAAACATACAGTCGTGTTTAAGTAAATTTTGCCGAATTTTTAGATATCTAGAAAATACTATAAGGCTTTTTGTACCCCTTTCCACCTTAGCGGAGCTAACTCGCTAACGCCCCCAATCGCCTTACAAAACTACAAATTTGTGGCCAAAGTCGTTGGTTATTTCCGATGTTCTGTCTTGCTTCACGGCTGTGGAGCAAGCGAAAGAGTTCCATTGCCAATAGTTACAGGTGGTGGAGCTAAGGGTGTCGAGCTTCCTTGTTTTCAATGGGTTAACATTATGATCAGTAATGTAAAAAACTCCATGCATGGTACTTATCATGCCATTAGGCAGAAACACTTACCTCGTCACCTTGAAGAGTTTTGTTTTAAGTTCAATCGGCGGTTTAACCTCGAAAACCTGCTGGAAGAGCTTATTTACGCAAGTATTCGAACAGCCCCCGTGCCTCAACGCTTACTTAAACTAGCTGAGGCTCGGTGGTAATCAAGTAACATTTTGATTTAGAACAATGTTTGGTTTTGTTTAAATGAAAATATGTTACTGGAAGTACATACTGTCATTTTGACGAATATTGCATCCATGAGGTTTACTAAATGAAGATTTTGTTTAATTACATTCTGCTTGCAGTACTAAGTATCACGTTGTCTGGTTGCGCCGTAAATGCGTCGAAATCTTCAGGACAGGAATTTAGCGTTGCAGACGCTAAGCCTAGTAATTCAACACTAGCCAAACTCGTGATGTGGCGGAACATGAGGTTTGTGAATTCAGGTGTTTACTCATCATTTTATGTTGATGATAAAAAAATAGGAGAGTTCAGAAGTGGCTTAGTCACCGTTGAACTTGAACCTGACACCTATAACTTATCATCTGTTATTCCTTCATTTCACTTAGAAACTTGGCAAAAACCGTCAACAATAACAGGGGATTCGTTTGTATGTAATGTTGTCGCCACATTTGAAGCCGGGAAATCATATAGCTTTTATTTTGATCAATCTTTATCAAACCCCGCTATGCCAAAAGGTTGCAAGCGTTTAAGTGGAGTTATCGGTGGCGTCCATGCCGATGCGTACGGGCAAGATTATTATAAATCAGATGTAAAACTAATTACTAAAGGCACTAGCCCTAATAAAAAACCAGAAGATGGATCTATAGTCAAAAATCAGTCCGCTCTCGATAAACCTAAACAGCAATTAACAGAAACACAGGTAAATACAAAGGTTCAAAAAACTGCTGAACCTCAAGTAAAAGATCAACAAATAACTGCTAAGCCAGTAACTGCAACGAAAGCCATCAAAACAACCGCACCAACAGTAGCAGTATTAGCCACTCCAGCAGCAACGGTTGTGAACAAACCGAAAACGGCTGCCAGCAGCACAACAAACCAAAAATCAAACCAGCCCTCAAAAAATAAGGTGGTATCTAATACAGATAACTCAATTACTGATGGCGGGTATCAATGGAAACAGACAAAACAAGAGTTAAATACACTCCCTGAAGTGTTAAGAGGTGGATACCAGCTCTATAACGAACTCTATTTCTATCCAGATGGTTATTTTTTAAGGTTGTTATGGCGCCTTAACCCTAATAACAATCAACAAGAAAATGGCTCAATAAAATCTGGCGCTTGGAAAAAGAGCGGAGATAAACTCTATACGCAAGAATATATATGGTTCAGAGGAATGCGTATTGCTTATCGCGAAGTTGAATATTTAATCGAGCCAAATCAACTAAAACGTCTATCGGATACCGTTTACCATATACGCGATAGTAGCTATAACAAAAAGGGGGATGTTGAAAAGTATCCTGTGGGCAAGAACATTTGGAAAGCAACAAAAGGTGATGGCCCCGGATTATTTTATAAATATCTCCACGGTGAGTTTAGCGAATATCGCGGTAGCTCTGTGAAAAAACGATTGAGTATCGATTACGCAAAAGAACAGGCAACAACACCTATGAAGTGGAAGAGTAATCAGTCAATCCAACCTTGGGAAGAGAGATAAAACATAGTCGTATGTTTAGAAAAGAGTTTGCTAGCCACCGCTTATGATTACATGCACAATATTTGGCATTTACTCATCCTGTAACAGGCAAAAAAGTTTAAATCCACGCGCCACTTGCTCTTGGTCCAAGCGGCTACTGGAAAATTAGGGTTATAAGTTTAAGAAAATAGACGTTTAGCTTTTAATAACGCTCCCAAAACTACTGAGCTAAAGGCATCGGCAACAGTGATTTTCACCTCCGGATAACGAGCTTTAAGAGCTTGTTGCACCAGTGGTGATAACCCCATGCCGCCAGTTAAATAGATAATTTCTGGTTGCTGCTTTGCCTCATCAACTGCGCAGTCAATCATTACAAACATCTTTTCTAACCAGTTTGTCATGGTCTCAGCAACCTGATCACGTTTGATTGCCACACCTAATGATTTTTCTATAAAAGTTAACGGCAGATCTGTTTGTTGTTGGTCACTTAAATTGATCTTTGCAAGTTCAATGGCATGCATCAATTGATGAGTAAGCCTTTGCTTTTGTACATGCAGTAAACGCATAAGTGGTAATGGATCTTCACTTTCAAAGATATATTCAGTGATAGATTTAGCACGAGCTGGGGAATAAAAATCACTCATTTCTGGCATATTGTCGATTGCATAAACGCCAAAGTACAACATATTTGGAATTGCACGGCCATCTGCTGTGCGACCTCCTCGACCAAACAGAGGTGAAACGATGCCACGTGCTAAATCTTTGTCACTCACAATGCCACCTTGGCGGATTCCCTTCGTGGAATAAATATCAGCATCCCGCTCAAGTTTATTCGCTTTCTCTTCACTTAATAAACAAAAAGTAACATCAGAGGTACCACCTCCTAAATCAACTACCATCGCTTTAGTTGGTTTTTTAATTTGTTGTTCAAAGTGATAAGCTGCAGCAAGGGGCTCATGAATAAATTCAACCTGTGCAAAACCCGCTTTGGTTGCTGCGCGTAACATTAGAGCTTCAGCTTGTTGGTTTCCTAACTCTCCCATGGTGGAGTGGTAGTTAACCGGGCGTGCAATCACTGCTTTGTTAATGGAGGTATTTAACTGTTTTTCAGCACACTGCTTAAGATAAGATAGAAAGCGAATGACCAATGTTTCAAAGTTATCTAATAAACGTTTTGGAATTTTAGCGCCAAGAAAATTCTTTGGGCTATTAACATATCGCCCTTCATCTGGCGTTAATAAAAAGGCGTTAAAACCTTGTTCACCAAACAAGATCTCACCAGAATTTAACATCTCATTTAAGGTTTGTTCATTAGCTTTTGCATTATTACTCACTGAGCCCGATTCATTATGCGTCAAATAGATTGCAGAGCGGATTTTAAACGGGTTCTCACTATTCTGATCTACAACAATCAGTGTTGGTTTGTTATTAAGCCAAGCTGCGACGGCACAATTACTTGTACCAAAATCAATACCAATAAAATCAGCAGTCATTATGTTTCCAGACAAAAGAAAAGGCAGGATCATACCTTATATTCTTTTAATCATTAAATTAAAGGAAATATAATACCTCGAGCAACTAAAAATTAATCTTGAACATGACAAAAAAGCAAGGGCTATAAATCAATATTGACTGTTAAAGTTGATAATAGAGAAGAAAAAACTAAGGCGCTTTGTGCCCCGAAGCGACTTAGAAATCTACAAATATGTGTGCTACTCGAATCAGGTCTTTAATCTTGAGCCTGTGGCTTTTATCTATTTTCAGAAAATTCAAAATTAAAGACCAGGCCCCAATGTTCTACCAACGGGTTGACTCGCCACAGTTTCCTGTCACTTGCCCCCCCTCCTGCACAATCCGTACGTGCGCTACTAACCGATACTGAGCCTATATCTTCCTGTCAACGCTTAACCATTGCCATTACTGACAATCGCCCATAATTCGGGGCTCTGGCAACTTGCTAGGTCTTACCAGAGAAAGGACTTTCACCTTCAATCTTCTGCCGATTTATCTCGGCGCACCGGGTGCTTATTAGTGGCCCGCCATTTACAAACACCCCAAAATGATGCACGCAGCCCCATCTGCCACCCTAATTAAGTACGAAATAACCGATAAAAAGTAACAGCCCCCTCTTTCGCACAATTATGGGGCTCTCAACCGTACCATAGTTGTGCAAGATCAATTTTAAAGTTGTGATGATCCGTAAAATCATTTTTTTTTGAGGAAGGATCCTTCAATGTACTTTTTAAAATATATATTTACACCCATTATTGCCATTGTCGCAATGACGGGGATCTCTTACGCAGGTGAAAATTTCACAAGCAACGACTTAGCTTCAGTTATAGAAGTTCAGAAATATTACCGCGCGATCCATATTATGGCGATGCTGCTAGTGGGCTTCGGTTTTTTGATGGTATTTGTGAAAAAGTATGGTCGTTCTGCAATTACGGCCACCTTTTTGCTGGTAAGCATCTCAATACCGCTCTACTTTCTTAAAGATAGCTTGGGGATTTGGGGGGAGGCCGATTCGGTAATCGACCGTTTGATCCTTGCTGAATTTGCAGCCGCCAGTTTACTTATCTGTGCAGGCGCCGTATTGGGTAGAGTTAAAATGTCGCAATACCTATTATTAGGTGCACTTTTTATCCCATGTTACGCATTCAATGAATGGATATTACTCGATGGAGGCCTTAACTTAATCGCAAAAGGTAGCATGGTCGATACAGGCGGCTCCATTGTTATCCATGCGTTTGGTGCCCTGTTTGGTATCGGTGTGGCTTATGCGATGACGACGCTGAAAGAGTATAATACACCGATTGAAGCAGATGCCACCAGCGATCGTTTTTCTTTGCTCGGCAGTATGGTGTTATGGGTATTCTGGCCATCGTTTTGCGCTGCACTTGTCGCTCCAGCCGACATTCCCATGACCATTGTCAATGTTATTATTGCTCTGTGCGGCTCTACACTAGCCACTTACTTTGCCTCGGTGAAATTGAGAGGAAAAATATCCCCAGCCGATATCGCTAATGCAGCTTTAGCCGGAGGGGTTGCCATTGGAGCCACTTGTGACAAAGTACCTGCACACTATGCTTTTGCTATTGGTATTTTGGCTGGCGCTCTATCCACCTTTGGTTTTGCGGTTATTCAAGATAAGTTCCAAGGAGCCATCAAGAAAATTGACACCTGTGGCGTACTTCACCTGCACGGATTACCGGGTCTGTTTGGCGGATTGGTTGCCATAGTTACAGTGGGTGGTATCAATGCCAGCACTCAAATCATGGGGATCTTAATTACTTGCATTATCGCCATTGTATCTGGTCTTGCTGTCGGTGCGGTTATAGCGCAAACAGGCAGAAGAACTGAACCTTATACAGATGCAGAAGAGTTTGAATTAGATGACGAACCGATGTCTAAGGCTGAGCAACCTGCGGCTGTAATCTGTAAAGAGTGTGAGCAACCTGTAGCTGGGAGTTAATCTTTTTTTGACTTAAGGAACACATTCCCTCTAAAAAGGAGGAGATGTGTTCCTTCCCTAATCAGTTGAAGGCAGGACATCCATACCTTTTGTTTTTTAGCAAAAACCACGAAAACTGTATCGAGTCAGAGTGCAGCAATTTGTTAGACTTCTTCATAAAACACGAACCTATGTTTATTATTCTTAGGAAATATCTTAAGGCGCAATGTGCCCCTTTCCGCCTTAGAAAACTAATTCACAAACGCCCCCAAAACGAATTAGAAATGAATATTTATTTGAAAGGCAAAAGGTAAGACACGATCCGAATGGCACTGCATCAAGCTTTTCCACCTTTTAATAGCCCGATTAGCCGCTGCCCATGCAAGCCTAATGGATGAGTGATATATTGCCTTCAAGCAACTCAATCAATTCTTTTTGTGATCAGTTACTTGAATAACTATCTAGTCGGTAACGAGTGCTAGGTGTTCTTGGGGTTGTACCTTACTGTGAATTATTATGTTTTTATGTTGCTACGAGTTGCTTTGTTAAGGGTGAAAGGATGCTAAGAAGATTACCAATATGCATGTTGTTATTGCTGATATCAGCTTGTTCTAGTCAACAACAAGAGCAGCAAATACAAGCAGCCGCTGAACCTGAGCAAGTTGAATTGCTGCTTGCTGAGCATTGGCAATTATCCTATTTTGATGAGCCAGTATTTAATAGCAAAGTTGCCGTGTTAGAAGCAGGTAACAAGCATAACCCGCCTGTCATTTTGATTCATGGGCTTGGCCAATTAGGTATGAAAGATTGGTTTAGTGTTATTCCTACTCTTGAAAAAAACTACCATGTGATAGCCATCGACCTACCAGGTTTTGGCCTTTCCGCTGCTGCAAAGGGACGCTTTCTGCCGACTAATTATGCCCGTGTCATTGCTACAATTAGCAAGCAATATAGCAATGAAAAGGCGATTATCATTGGTCACTCCATGGGCGGCGCGGTCGCTTTACGTTATACCGAACTGTATGCAGAGTTAGTTAAACAGCTGATTTTGGTGGATGCAGCCGGACTATTAGAAAAGTCAGCATTTATTAAACACATTGCAGCCTTTGAGTTTGGTGATGATTTACCTGCGTTTGTGCAACAGCAAATTGAAGGGTTAAATGAATTTAACTCATCAATGGTAGAAGCCGGTACCAAAAGCACTTCGATAACTAACTTTTTACAAGATAATGACTATGCATGGGATTGGTTAGTGTCCGACTCAAGCAATATGAATGCCGCGTTAAGTTTAGTTGAAGAAGACTTTAGTCAAGCGGTTAATCAGGTTGCTGTACCGGTTAATATTATTTGGGGTGATAAAGATAACGTCGCACCACTTCGCACAGGTAAAGTGCTTAATAAGCAAATGAGCAATGCACGTTTACAGGTGATTAAAGGGGCTGGGCATGTGCCGATGAAAAGCCATCATGCTGAGTTTATGAGTACCTTAGAAACCGCACTCAACGAGCCTATCACAGATAAAAACAGTCTACCAAGTACCGGGCAAAGCCAAGGTATTTTAACCTGTCGGGGGCAAAGTGATAAAACCTATTCCGGCCATTATGATGAAATTGTAGTGAAAGGCTGTGACAATATTCGATTGATAAACATCAGTACAGATCGTTTGTTAATTAAAGGCTCTGTAGTGGATATTGAAAATCTAAGTTTTGCCAATAAAGACAATCGGTTAGAGTTTGATGAATCGGTTGTCACCATCACCAATGCTGATATATCTGGGCATAACACAATGTTAATCAATGGCAGCCGTTTGGATATGGCGGGCGTTTCTATTAAGGCGACAGGGGATGCGGTGATGATAGGCAATGGGTCACGAATCTCAGTGTCCCTCAGTGATATTAACAGCCCTAAATATAAAGGTGTGGTGCATGGGGTTTTTTATCTTAGAAATCAGCCTTTGATAGAACAATAACATTGATTTTATGTCACTCCGGTAGTGTTTATAGTCGGAATCTTGGTTGGTAGTCTTTGCTAGGAGATTCCCGATAAATGACCTCGGGAATGACGATCGTATTATGTCACTGCAGGGATGACGGTATATGCTTGAATATAGGAAGAATAAAAGCCCTTTGCCCAAAAAATGTTGATTTGAACAGGATGTTTTATCTCATCATGCTCCGATTGCGACAAAACCTTATTAGAATTTGTTATTCTCCTTCGTAAATATCCCTGTTTTATGTCTGTTTCTACCCGATTGGCAGGGGCAGTCCAGCGTTGATTCTGCCGATCGTTTCATGCAAAGGCATTTCGTTTATTAGCCATCAAACAAGCTGAGTTGTGGCGGAGCCCTATTTTCAGGTAAAACTCCGGTGCTACTACTGACTTTTTTTCATTAAGGTGAAAGAGGATCTTCTCGATAACAACTGCATCTTCAATACTGGCAATTACCTTGACTGCGCCACCGTACTTCAGGGGCCTGTGGCGAGACATGATCTCCGAGAACAGTTTGACCATTATCAAAAAAACCGCTCTTTAATTCCCGAAAGCAAGCCAGATAAATCAAATTAAAGCACGACATTAGAGTAAATAATCTATCTCGCTTTGTGCCCCTTTGCGCCTTAGAAAGCTATAAATTAGTATCCAAATATATTTAGCCACTTCAGTCTATTCTGGTCTAATTGAACTGGACACTTTAATTTTGGCAAGTTTGTTGGTTTGAGGAGGGAGGCATCGGTGGACAGGCTGTTTCCTATGTGCCAGGTTAGCACTTACCAGTTCAAGCTTGTCATGCTAGGAATAAAATAAAAAGGCGATATGCAGATTATTCAGGCAGGTTTGATTTTAGGACCCTAAGAACATTTCCGCCCAACACTTTGCTAACATCATCATGCGATAACCCTTGAGCAAGCATCGCCTCGGTAAGCAAGGGAACACCGCTTGTATCAAATGGCGTTGTTACATTACCATCAAAATCGGAACCAAGCCCCACGTGATCAATCCCTGCTACCTCAATGGTATAGAGGATGGCCTTAACAATTCCTTTTACACTGGGATCGCAGACTGCGCTTTTCCAGTAACCGATGCCAATAACGCCATTGTTCTTGGCAATGGAACGAATTTGCTGATCGGTGAGATTACGATTCCCTGGGCAAGTACCCTGTATCCCCCCGTGAGACACAACAACCGGTTTTGTTGCCAGTTTGAGTGTTTCTCTAAAGGCTGCAGGGGATGCATGAGCCAAATCTATGGTAATACCAAGAGACTCCATCTGTGGTACCAGAGTTTGGCCCAGTTCTGTCAGGCCCCCTTTATTCACCCCATGAGCGGAGCCGGCAACATGAGAGTCAAAAAAATGCGTTAACCCCATCATTCTGTATCCGGCCAGATAAAACTCTTCCAGGGCATCGCTACCACCCTGCAATGCGTGCATACCTTCCAGTGAAAGCAGGCCTTTAACTGCTTCTGCAGTCAGATCTTGCTGCGTCAGCACCAACGTCAGTTCTGATTGTTTTGCCAGAGCCTTAAGTTCCGCTGCTTGGGCTAAAGCTCGCTGCTTCGGACTAAACCAAGTAACTGGGGATCGCCATGAGCTGACAAACAGAAGAGGCAATATATCCGACTCATTACTGGTAGAGTTATAGTTGCGAACTCTGGGAACATGGGTAACAACCCCAAATATCTGCAGATCTATACCGCCCTCAGTCAGGCGAGGTATATCAATATGTCCAAATCTGTTTCTTATCCTAAGGTCTCTTCCCCATAGAAGCGGATCGGCATGCAGGTCGGCAACGAAAGCTTGGCGGTGGAAGTCCCAGGTTTCAGCAGACACAGAATAGGGGATCCTATTCAGGACAGCGTTGTTTTTGCTGTCTACACCCTTTAAAATAACAAAGCGAAGCACACAAAGTGCAATGACAACAATTGTTATCAAGCAGATGAAGCCAATACATAAGAGACGACGGTTCATACACATGTGCTCCTAGTCTTCAGTCACGATGTGGACATTTGCGCAGGTTGCGCGCCACGATAAGACGCCAATGCGAACCAGACCTTACACTATCCACTGATTCAAAATATCTTTTAGCCAAATAGATTGTATGAGATTCCAGGTCTGGGCTGACATTGTCTATATAACCCAGCTTTCTGAGTACCCACTGATAGAACTGCCCCGTGAATTTTGCCCAAGGCCTCCGCCCCTGATGAATTGTTCCGGCATAGGAGGGGGGGAAATATCCTATGATAAGTACTCCATGCTTTGTTAGTGTTTTAACCAGCTCATCCATTGCCTTTTGTGTGTCGGTAAAGTGGCGCCAAGCCCCCAAAGAGACGACGGCATGACAGCAAGCTTTTCTGATTGGAAGGTTTGCGACATCTGCATTTAATACGACAATATCAGGATAACGCTGATGCAACAGAACCAGAGACTTCTGCGAGAAATCTATACCTACTACGTTGAATCCCCTAGTAGACAGTATGTTACTGAGTAACCCTGTACCACAGCCAAGATCAAGGATTTGCGTGGTGGATTCTTGTCCGGCAAACTCGCGCACCAGCAGTTGGGCAATTTTTACAGCGTGCTGCTTGTGCTCCACGAATATATCATCATAGCTATCTGATATGTGGTCATAGAACTGCTGATTCGAGTGGCTTCTAAAAGCCGCTGTCAGCAACTTCGCCCAGAGTTCAATTTTATGGATGAGTTTTGCGGACATAGTAGATCCGAACTGGAAACAGTGAGACACGGCTAACCTTAGTGTATGCCATTGCTATATTATCTAGTCCCTCCAAGTACTGTCCTAGGGCGATAGGACGACAGTGCGGAGCATATCCGGCACAGAAAAATCGCCAGATAGGGTTCCAACGGCCTTTGTGGTAGCCAATACAGTAAAGTTCATTCATCAGGCGATAAAAGTATTGACTCAATCGAGGTAGATCCTCAAGTTCGGTTGTCATCGTGACCAGTATGGCGTAACCATCAGGCAGAAGTACCCGTTCCATCTCTCTGAGGGCTTGTCTAAGTTCCTTCTCAGGCAGTAGATCAAAAAGATAACTTGAGACGTACAGGTCGAAGGAGTTGTCGTTCCAGGGGAGTTTCCGACAATCTGCCCGCTCAAAATGAATTCGTGGTGTTAGTTGGGAGTGCTTTGATAGGTAACCTTTGCAATTGTCCAACATCTGTTGAGATAAATCGACAGCGAAGATCTCTTGCTCTGAGTTAGTGGCTTTTTCCAGCCTACTGAGCAGATAGCCAGTTCCTGCGCCAACATCGATTATTTTTTGTGAACGTTTTAGCATGGTGCCGTGCAGTGCCGAACGATTCGAGACGCGTTCATAAAACCCCATGATCCAGTCATAGAACGGATAAGGATTGGGGAAAATCCGCAATAATTTTAGTTTCTTACCTATGGTCTGAAACTCCTGTGAAATGGATTCAGAAGAGCCAAACCAAACAGGCACCTGGCGAAGCCCAAAGCTGTGCTTGAGTTGAGAAAGGTACGCAGAGTATTTCATCAGTATTTACCCTCCTGCACAAAAAAGGTTGAACAAACAGTTAATTTGACCACGGATTTGTATTCAGTCCAATACGCTTTATCGGCTTGATTCAGACAGAGTATCTATCTAAATATAGCCTATACAAATATAGTTTTTATGGTTATTGGGTAATTTAATAGTCCCAGAAAATAATTAGGAAAGATAGGCATTAAGTGATTAAGTAAAACGGGTCATTT
>NZ_CEZLMY010000048.1:0-489 GCF_983033635.1 Psychromonas sp.
GAAAAGATGCGCCTGACAAAAAGCAAATCAGAATCTGCGATGGGAGGGATTCAATTCTTCTATGATCTTTCCGTATCTGGGGAAATGGAAGTTTCCAAGGCAAAAGAATATGCAAAGAATGCTCTGCAGTCAGCAACATTTGGGAAGCATGGATATTTCTGGATCAACAGCGGCGAAGGTGTTCTTTTGATGCAGCCCTATACACCGGAAATGCTTGGTAGCAATCAAATAGATTGGAAATATGTGAAAGGACAATATATTTTCCGTAACTTTATAGAAAAAGCCAGGGCGGCGGTGGCTGGAAAACGTATTATTGGCCCAAGCCAAACAGCTAGGCCGCTTATCCGAAAATCTCCTATGTTTCCTATTTTGAACCATGGGATTGGGTAGTTGGCACGGGAGTGTACCTTGATGAGATGCAATCGGATATATTCAGAGCTACCAGCAATGCTTCGGCTTCCCTCTTCGCTTTCTTTATCGCCTTTGTTA
>NZ_CEZLMY010000048.1:499-21867 GCF_983033635.1 Psychromonas sp.
TTGTTATAGCGTCAATGTTTATAAGCAATAATTCCATACGCCAGTTAAAAGAGTTATCTATCCGTGATCCTTTGACCAACTTATATAACACGGGATTCATGTATGAAATGATCCCGACAATTCTGAGAACGCAGAAACGGCTCAGGGTGCAGGTTCTTGCGGTAACATTCATCGATGTCGATCATTTCAAGAAGATAAACGACACCTTCTGGAATGCCCACGGCGACAAGGTCCTGAGGCAGCTTGCAACCATCAGAACAGCCAATACAAGGCCGAAGGACTACTGCATTCGATATGGCGGAGAGGAGTTTATTATCATCGGTTTTTACAAAGATAAAGCTGCAGTGCTGAATGCTGCGGAAAGGCTCTAGTGCAAAACATCTAAAGCAGAATTTATCACCAGCAACAAAAAACACTAAAGCAATATATTACTATAAATTTTAGGAAAATTATGAACATAAAATCTGAATATACCGATATTCCTGATAACGATACTGACAAACTCATAGAAGTGCTTGGTTTAACCAATAACATCAATGAAGCAGGTTATATTCTGCCAGATGGTAGCTTGTTACACTTAGATCGTAGCAACTGCATTAAACGCAAAAATCATCTAGATATATTAAAGTTGTTACCCGAATTTCTTAGTAAAAACGAGTCCATTCTTGATACCGATATGATCAAATTTATGGCTAAAGAGCAATTGGTACGTTTTTCTATCGAGGGTACTGTTCATACTGCAGCTCAACCCACCTCGAAGCAATTAAGGAAAATATATAAAGTATTAGCTTATCGCTCAAATCCATTTGAAATTACTCTCTCCAATGCTGTAGGCATGACATTAGCACAACACACAGTTTCCGGGCCAAGCATGAGCGTATTGGTAAATGTTTTTAAGGAATATGCAGAAGAAGGGCACTTCTCTGAAGATGAGTTTTGTGTTGAAGAAGATGAACAAAATTTCAAATTAAGATTCCGCCCGGCAATGGAAGTAGTTGGCAGAATAAATAAAAAAAGCAAAATAATAAAAATGCAGCCCTTATTTGAAAAAGCTATGCCATTATTTATGAAGTTAGCTAAACAATCAAACAATGCTCAGTAGGTATTTTCAAGTTAGCTTTTAAGTCGTTGGGGGCGAAATGCGCCTTAGCGCAATCGTTCAAGCAGTGCATGATCATTCAAATCGACTTTACTGGTAAGGAACTTCGATTTTGCTCGCTACTGGGAGAAAGCGAGCCCCCGTAGCAGGACAAATGATACTGATTACGGCGATTTAAAAGTTGGCAGAGCGATTTTAGCTGCAGCAAATACTATAAGCTCTATTAAAAAAGCATAAAAAAATCCGCTGTTAATGGCTTAACAGCGGATTTTAATTATTTAAATATTCTGTTTGCTGGCTAAGGTAAAACCTTTTTAAACGGTTTAACAATTACTTTAGCGTAAACACCAGCTTCAACATAAGGATCGGCATCCGCCCAGACTTGCGCATCTTGTAATGAATCAAACTCGGCGATCACCGTTGAACCTGTAAAGCCGGCATCGCTTGGATCTTCACTGTCAATGGCTGGGTTGGGGCCGGCAACAAATAAGCGTCCTTGGTCATTCAATTCTTGTAAACGGCTTAAATGTGCAGGGCGAGCTTGTTGGCGCAGTGCTAAGCTGTCTTTTACATCCTGTGAAAAAATGACGTATAACATGATTATTCCTTAGTTTCTTTTTCTGCTGTTACGGGTAAGTATTTATAGAGGTAGATACCACTTAATACAGTAAAGGCAAGAGTTACACCTAACAGTCCAAATACTTTAAAATTCACCCAAACATCTTGCGGCAGGTTAAACGCAACATAGATATTTAAAATCCCTAATCCAGCAAAAAATAGTGCCCAGGCAGCATTGAGGTTATTCCAGATATTATCCGGTAAGCTGAGCTCTTTACCTAACATCTGTTTGATAATCGGTTTTTTAAAGATAAATTGGCTTACTAATAAAGCGAGAGCAAACAGGGCATAAACGACTGTTACTTTCCATTTAATAAAGACATCATCATGTAAGATCAAGGTTAAGCTACCAAATACCAATACCATCAAAAAGGTGATGATATGCATTTTTTCAGCTTTACCATTTTTGAAATAGTTATAAGCAAGCATTAAGCCCGTTGTTACCATTAATGATGCTGTAGCCGCATAAATATCAACCATCTTGTAGATGGCAAAAAAGATAACCAAGGGGATGAATTCAAAAAACTGTTTCATATTTGTCTCTTCTAATAAAGTTTACCGAGCCACTTTAACACATTATTTATGTGTTGCTAGTTTCATTTTGCTGATGAACTTGTGCATCTTAGCCAGTAACAGTTCCGGGTTATCAAGGTTTTCTTGGATAACTTTAACTACCGCTGAGCCAGATATCACACCAGCTGCTCCTGATTTAATTGCTTCTTTTACCTGCCCTGGTTTAGAAATACCAAAACCAAGCAGTGATGGTGGCGCATCATGTTTATTTAAGGTTTCTAACATATGGTCAACAGGCATGCCTGCTTTTGCTTCTGCGCCCGTTACCCCTGCTCGACTGAGTAAGTAGGTATAACCCTCACTTAATTCAGCTACTTTTTGCAGTGTTTCCTGATCACCGTTTGGTGGCGCGATAAAAATCTGCTGAACGCCAAACTTTTTGGCGGCTGCGCGATAGGGAGCGCTCTCTTCAAGTGGTACATCTGCAATTAACACTGAATCAACCCCGGCATCAGCACAACGCTGATAAAAGTATTCAATGCCGTTACGGTAAACAAGGTTCACGTACAGTAATAAACCGATAGGCACTGTCGGGTGCAGTTTACGAATTTCAGCAATGATTTCAAAACAGCTATCCGGTGTAATGCCTGCTTGTAAAGCTCGGGTAGAAGCATCTTGAATAACCACACCATCGGCAACAGGGTCTGAAAAAGGGATCCCTAATTCCAGCGCATCAGCGCCAGCTGTTACTAATGTGTCAATAATTTTAATGGAAAGTTCACGGTTTGGATCGCCAATTGTTACAAAAGGAACAAATGCACCCTGGTTCTCAGTTTCAAGACGGTTAAATAAAGCCTGGTAACGTTTGTTCATTACATTATTCCTCTTTTTTCAAAAATTTCTGCGACAGTAAAGATATCTTTATCACCACGGCCCGATAAATTAACGATAATGATCTGCTCTTTATCATCGCGTTCAATAATTTTAAGTGCATGTGCTAATGCATGTGCAGACTCAAGAGCTGGGATAATACCTTCTTGCTCAGCAAGGATTTTGAAAGCAGCTAATGCTTCATCATCGGTTGCGTTAACATATTGCGCGCGGCCTGTTTGTGCAAGGTGCGCATGTTGTGGTCCGACCGACGGGAAATCCAGGCCTGCAGAGATTGAGTATGACTCTTTTACCTGGCCATGTTTATCCTGCATCATTAATGAATGCATACCGAAGAAAATGCCTTTTGAACCATAGGAGATAGGGCAACCATGTTCACCTGTTTCGATGCCATGACCGCCTGGTTCAACACCAATAAGTTCAACATTTTCATCTTCGATAAAATCGTTAAAAATGCCAATGGCATTCGAGCCGCCGCCCACACAGGCAATCACTTTATTAGGTAGAATGCCCTCTTTTTTCAAACACTGCTGCTTCGCTTCTTCGCCAATCATTTTTTGGAATTCACGTACAATTATCGGGAACGGATGCGGGCCTGCAGCTGTTCCTAATAAATAGTGGGTCGTTTCATAGCTGCCGGCCCAATCACGCAGCGCTTCATTACAAGCATCTTTTAGTGTTGATGAGCCAGAGGTAACAGGAATCACTTCCGCGCCCATTAAACGCATGCGGAATACATTAGGTTTTTGACGTTCGCAATCCACTGCACCCATATATATTTTACATTTTAAGCCTAATAATGAACAAGCCAATGCCGTTGCCACGCCGTGTTGTCCAGCCCCTGTTTCCGCAATAATCTCATTTTTGCCCATACGTTTAGCAAGTAATGCCTGACCTAATACCTGGTTGGTTTTATGCGCACCGCCATGGAGTAGATCTTCACGCTTAAGGTAAAGTTTACTTTTTTTGCCTTTGGTTAAGTTACGGCACAGGGTCAGCGGGGTAGGGCGACCTGCATATTCAGTTAATAATTCAGAAAACTCAGCAATAAATTCAGGATCTGACTGTGCTTTTATAAATTCAGCTTCTAGCTGTTTTAATGCTGGAACAAGGATCTGTGGAACATACATACCACCGAAATCACCAAAGTAAGGGTTTAATTTTTCCATTGTACTGATACCTTTTTCATTTTTTAATAGGTAAATAAAGCTTTATATAAGATGTAAGCGTTGCGTGTTGCATATTAATTTGTGCAACATACATAGCGAATCCCCAAGAAAAACTCACCAAAGTAAGGGGGCAGTTTTTCCATTGTATTTATACCTTTTCTGAATTACGTTGCACGTAACTTGTAATTGCTGCAAATGCGGCGTCAATTTTGCTTTTATCTTTTTTACCCGGTGCACTTTCTACGCCGGAGTTGAAATCTAAACCTGCACAACCAATAAGTGCTGCTTGCTGTGCATTTTCAGGTGTTAATCCACCTGCAAGCATAATTTTGTTTTTATCTAAATCAGCGTTATCAAGCAGTGACCAGTCGAATACTTGACCGGTACCGCCACTTTGGTTGGCAACGCGAGTATCAAGCAGATGTTTATCTACATTGAACTTGCTTAAATCAGGTAGATTTTCGCTAACACCGTAGGCTTTCCAAATTTCACATGTTTTCGGAAGCAGAGCGCGTAATGTTTTTACATATTTAGGCGTTTCATCACCATGCAGCTGCACTGCGCTAAGACCAAGTTGTTTGACGGTATAAGCGACAAGCTCAGGATCTTCATTTTGGAAAACACCAACATATAACAGTGGTGCGCCGGCCATGGTTAAGCGGGCTTGTTCCATATCCACATAACGCGGTGATTTTTCGACAAAAATCAAACCACCATAAATGGCACCGGCTTGATAAACATCAGCTGCGCTGCGCGGATGCATTAACCCGCAAACCTTGTTCTCACCGAGTATTAAACGGCGGCAAGCTCTATCGATATTGTGTTGGCTCATAATCGAGCTGCCCACTAAAAAGCCATTGGCATGTTTACTTAAATCTTTTACCTGTGAATGGTTGTAGATACCTGATTCTGAAATGACAATGCGGTCAGCTGGAATTTTAGCTGCCAACTCTTTAGTGCGGTTCAGATCGATGCTCAGATCGCGCAGATTACGGTTATTGATACCAATGATTTTTGCACCTAATGCGATTGCCCGTACCAGTTCATGTTCATTACTGACTTCGGTTAATACGCCCATATTCAGGCTATGCGCCGTATCACGGTAAGCTTGATAAGCATCATCATCTAAGACAGATAACATTAATAAAACTGCATCCGCTTTATAGTGGCGAGCCAGGTAAATCTGGTAGGGATCAATAATAAAGTCTTTGCACAGAACGGGTTGCGAAACCTGTTCACGTACTTTTCTGACATATTCAAAATCACCTTGAAAATATTTTTCATCAGTTAACACTGAGATTGCGCTGGCGTAGTTTTTATAAGTCCCGGCAATCAGATCTAAATCGAACTCTTCACGAATAAGGCCTTTTGACGGAGAGGCTTTTTTACACTCTAAAATAAATACGCTTTTATCTTGATCTAATGCAGCATAAAAATTACGGCTACTCATAGTTAGCTCATCTTTAAACTTAATTAAAGGTTGTTGCTGCTTGCGGGCTTTAACCCACTGTGCTTTATCATCAACAATTTTACCAAGAATTGTATCTTGCAGACTTTGATCATTTAACATTGGCTTTGCTCCGCTAATTGTTGAACTAATTGTAAAGGTTTACCGGTTAACATCATATCCAGTGCCATTGTTGTACCCTGTTTAAAGTTATCTGCGAGACCGTTTAAAACTAATAAGGCAGATACGTTAATGGCAACGGCCGCTTGTTGTGCAGCAGTGCCTTTACCTTGTAATATTTTTTCGATAATGACTTTGTTCTCTGTAGCATCGCCGCCAAAAATAGCTTCCACAGGGTAACTCTGTACGCCGAAATCAGCGGGTGTTAACGTATATTCTTTTATTTGCCCATCAATCAGTTCGGCAACTTGTGTTTCACCATGCAGTGCCACTTCATCTAAGCCGCTGCCAAAAACCACCATCACGCGTTTCATGCCCAGCTGCTTATGTACTTCAGCAATCGGTTTTAAAAGCTCAGGAGCATAAACGCCCATCAGCTCAAAGTCAGGGCGAGCAGGGTTAACCAGTGGACCTAATACATTAAAGATAGAGCGAGTTTTCAGCGCAGCACGTACAGGTGCTGCAAAGCGCATTCCTGCATGATATTGCGGCGCAAAAATAAAGCAGATATTGATATCATCTAAACATTGGCGTGCGACTTCCGGGCTCATATTTAAATTAATGCCAAATGCCGCAAGCAGATCTGATGAGCCAGATTTACTCGAGACACTGCGACTGCCATGTTTACATACTTTCAGACCACAAGCTGCCGCTACAAATGCACTGGCTGTGGAAATATTAATAGTGCCTAAACCGTCACCGCCAGTACCGACAATATCGGCAAAGTCGTAATCCGGGCGCGGGAAGCTTTTCGCATGAGCGAGTAGCGCCTGCGCAGCCCCGGTTATCTCTTCCGGGGTTTCACCTTTTATTTTCAGTGCTGTTAAAACCGAAGATAAAATAATCGGATCGATTTCACCTTGTACAACATGCTCGAAAAAAGCTTGGCTTTGTTCGCTTGAAAGCGATTTCCCTGCATACAGTTGCTCTAAAACCTGATGAATATTGAACTGACTCATTTAAACTGTCTCCATGTTTGTGACCAGATTTAAACTGGTTTCTAATAACTTTGCACCTTCACAGGTTAAAATCGATTCGGGATGGAACTGAAAACCGATCACCTTATCTTTTTCATTGTAAACAGCCATGCACATACCGTTAAAATCAGCGACCACTTCCAGTGAATCAGGCACTTTTGAACCAACCAGTGAGTGATAACGGGCTACAGATAGAGGCTGACTTAATCCGGCAAACATACGATCGCCACAATGGTCGATTAAAGATGATTTACCGTGCATAATTTGCTCGGCTTGACCGACAATACCACCATATTGCTCAATCAGGGCTTGATGACCTAGGCAGATGCCTATCATCGGGATTTGACCTTTACATAAACCGATTAACTCAATCAGACAGCCTGCTGCACTTGGCGTGCCGGGGCCGGGTGAAAGAATTAAAACGGCTTCATTTTCACAAGCGTCAATATGTGCTTTAACTTGCTGTGCTGATAAACTATTACGATAAATTTTTACCGGATAACCAAGCGCTTTAAATTGATCAACCAGGTTGTAAGTAAATGAATCAAAGTTATCAAGAAAAAAGAGTGTCTGTTTTTTAGTTGTATGCATCTGCTTATTCTCCCGAAACGTTTGCGAGTGTTGTACCGTGTGCAAGTGCTATTGCATTTAAAACAGCGGCGGCTTTACCGCGTGTTTCATCGGCTTCAGATTGCGGATTGGAGTCAAAAACTACCCCTGCTCCCGCTTGTGCCTGCGCAATACCATCTTTAACAAATGCAGAGCGGATAACAATACAGGTATCCATATCACCACAACCGTTGATATAACCGACTGCACCACCGTAACTGCCGCGACGTTTTTTCTCGACTTGGCGCACCAGATCAGATGCTCGAATTTTTGGCGCGCCAACCAGAGTCCCCATATTCATACAGGCCTGATAAGCGTGCAGCGCATCTAAATCGCTGCGTAATTTGCCAACCACGCGTGACACTAAATGCATTACATGACTGTAGCGGTCAACTTTCAGCAGATCGGCAACATGACGCGAGCCCGGCTCACTGATACGTGCAACATCATTACGTGCCAAATCAACCAGCATTAAATGTTCTGAAGTCTCTTTTTTATCTAAGCGCAGTTCCAGCTCTAATCGACTGTCCAAATCTTTATTGATTGAACCGTCGCTATTAAAACCACGTGTACGAGTGCCTGCAATTGGGTAAATCTCCACCTCATTGCTGCTTTGTGTATATTTCAACGCACTTTCAGGTGATGCGCCAAACAAAACAAAATTACTGTCTTTCAGATAAAACATGTAAGGGCTCGGATTTGTTTCTTTTAGTTTGGCATAAGCAGCTATCGGATTGGGACAAGAGAGTGAAAAACTGCGCGAAGGCACTACCTGGAAAATATCACCTTTTACTATGTACTCTTTCAGTTGTTTTACAATATTACAATATTGCTTGTCGGAAACATCCGTGCTTACTTTGCCGACTAAAGGGGTAATTTGATTGTCGGGTATAACAAAGTTTGTGCATAATGCTTGTAACTCTTCAAGACGAGATTCAATACGTTGCTCATTTTCATCAGAATATAATCCGCCGAAAACGCTGCCAAGTATCTGACTTTTTTGTGTTTGATGATCTTGAATTAACAGCGTTTCTGCAACATAAAACATAAAGTCAGGGCAGATATTATCACTTTCAGGCACCGCCATCAGATCTTCAAATGTGGCGATAAAGTCATAAGCAAAAACCCCACCAAGGAACAGTGCTTGGTTATGTGAGGATTGTTTTTTTATTTTATCAACGATACAGCGCAGCGCATCAACGGGAGATGCGGATTTCAGGCGCTGATCTTCATCACCACTGCTATCTGATTTTGGAAAGGTGAGTTGTAATTGAGTTGCTGATTGCTGGCTGATAAGTTGCGTTGAAAATTGCGGAGTAATAAAAGTGAGTAAGTCTTTACCGTTATCGGTTAATGCGTCGAAGGTAACCACTAAACCGTGGCAGGTGATTTTCATGCAGGCATCTATCAGCATTAAACTTTTAAGATGTGCTTTGCTTTCTATTTCAGCAGAGTCAAAAAGCAGATGATTATCGCTATTTCCCGTTATGCTTTGGAATAAAGCGAGTGAGTTTTCAGTATATGCACAATCGACTTCAACGTTTTTTAAAACCCCAATCGGGTGAAGTGTATTCATTTTGTAATCCTTTTAAAATTCAGTACGTTATGGCTTTTTCAATTTCCGTTTTGATTATTGCCATCGCCAACACTGTTTAAGGATATTTATTCTGTTCATTTTATTTCTCTAATTTTATTTTTATTATTGATTTTAAAGCGCCAAATACAAAAAAAGCCCGCAATTTGCGAGCTTTTAAATTTGGTTTTTTGGGAAAATTACAATATACAAAAACCTCATTGCTCGCTTAAGAGAATGAGTGCCACCAAGAATCTTTAAGAGTAATTGTATTTAAAATCATATATCATGCGTCCCATAAATTTAGGCACCCATTTTTTGCGATTATGCTTTTAATGTCAAGATGATTTTTAGGATATTCATGTTAATTGATCTTCACTCACATACTAAGGCTTCAGATGGGCAGTTAACAGCCAGAGAATTAGTTGAACGGGCAGCGAATCGCCAAGTCGATATTTTGGCAATTACAGATCATGATACGGTTGATGGATTGGCTGAAGCGCGGCAAACGATTATTGAGAAAGATTTAAAGTTAACGCTAATTAACGGTATTGAAATAACCACTAATTGGTTAAACCATGAAATTCATGTGGTAGGGGTTAATATAAACCCGCAGCATCCTGCTTTAATTGATTTAATTGAATTACAAAAAGAGAAACGCGAAAGTCGTGCTATTGAGATGGGGCGTCGTTTAGAAAAAGCTAAAATTCCCGGCGTTTATGAAGCTGCGAAAGTTTTAGCGGGCGAGGGCGCAATAACACGTGCACATTTTGCACGTCACCTGGTTGAAATTGGTGTAGCGCCAACTTTCCCAAAAGTATTTGATAAATACCTAAGCCGTGGCAATACCGGTTATGTTCCCCATAACTGGGTGGATATTGATAAAGCAATTGCTGTTATTCATCAAGCTGGTGGACAGGCTATTTTGGCGCACCCTAACCATTACAACTTATCAAACAAATGGATGCGTCGTCTGTTTACTGAATTTAAACAATTTAATGGCGATGCAATGGAAGTGGCAATGGGTCAACAATCACCGCAAATGCGCCTACAATTAGCAATGTGGAGTAATGAATATGATTTACTTGCTTCACAAGGTAGTGATTTTCATTTTGTCGGCCGTTGGCGAGATTTAGGTAAAGCACTGCATCTGCCCGAAATAGCAAAACCTATTTGGTCTGATTGGCCAAGTTATCAGTTATTAGCAGAACAACAAGAAGAAATACTACAATGAGTCAATTTTTTTACGTACATCCTGAAAATCCGCAGATTCGTCTGATGAAGCAAGCGGTTGAAATCTTAAAAAGCGGTGGTGTGATTATCTATCCGACCGATTCAGGTTATGCCTTGGGTTGTACTATAGATAACAAGCGTGGTTTAGATAAAATCTGCCAGATTCGCGATTTAGATAAAAAGCATAACTTTACCTTGGTATGCCGCGATCTTTCTGAAATAGCTACTTATGCGCGTGTGGATAATCAAGCATACCGTGCATTGAAAAATAATACCCCTGGCGCCTATACCTTTATCTTTAAATCCACTAAAGATCTGCCGAAACGTTTGATGAATCCAGCAAAACGCACGATTGGTATTCGCATTCCTGATAATGCGATTGCCTTAGCATTGTTGGCAGAGCTTGGTGAGCCATTAATGACCACCAGTTTGATTTTACCTGGCTCCGATAGTACCGAATTTGATCCTGAAGATATTCGCGATAAATTGGAGAATCAAGTGGAGTTGATTTTAAATGGTGGTTATTTAGGTGAATCACCTACCACAGTGATCGACTTTTCAGATGATGGTGTGGTTATCACCCGCGAAGGTGCAGGTGATTTAACACCATTTCAGTAAAAGAAAGTAAAGTAAAAAGTAGTAAGTAAAAAGTAGTAAGTAAAAAGTAGTAAGTAAAAAGTTAGAGGTGGCCTTTTGGTCACAGTTGGCATAATGAGAATTACCCAAAGGAAAATTTAAAATGAGTGAAAAATTACAGAAAGTATTAGCACGAGCAGGTCTAGGTTCTCGCCGTAAAATGGAAACCGTGATTGCAGAAGGGCGGGTTAGCCTTGATGGTAAAGTGGTTCAACTTGGTGAGCGTGTTACTGAAAAGCAGATTATCCGTGTTGATGGCCATGTTGTAAAAAACAAAACCGCCGAAAATGTGGTTTGCCGTATTCTTGCCTATAACAAGCCAGAAGGTGAAATTTGTACCCGCAGTGATGAAGAAGGGCGTAAAACGGTTTTTGAACGCTTACCGCGTTTAAATGGCGCGCGTTGGATCTCCATTGGCCGTTTGGATATCAACACATCTGGGTTGCTTCTGTTTACCACTGATGGCGAATTTGCCAATAAAATGATGCATCCAAGCAATGAAGTTGAGCGTGAATATGCGGTACGCGTATTTGGCGAAGTAGACGAAGCGATGCTTAACCGTTTACGCATGGGCGTCAAACTTGATGATGGTGAAGCTAAGTTTTTATCGGTGAGAGAGTCTGGTAAAGAGGCTGGTGGTGAAGGCATTAACCGTTGGTATCATGTGGTGTTAACCGAAGGGCGTACCCGTGAAGTACGTCGTTTATGGGAAAGCCAAGGTGTACAAGTGAGCCGTCTAATGCGTGTGCGTTACGGTAATATCCACTTAGATAAACAGTTACCGCAAGGTGGTTGGCTTGAGTTAAATCTCAAAGAGGTAAACTATTTACGTAAGTTAGTTGATATGCCTAAAGAAACAGAAACAAAAGTTCGTGTTGAGGTCAGCAAAGTGACAAACACCCAAGCACGTATTCGTCGTGCGGTAAAAAAACACAGTCAGCATCGTAAGACTAATGAACGTCGTCGTAATACCAGCCGCACGCGCAATTAATCTCTGCGTACAAACTGCAATATAAAAAGCATACTTAGGTATGCTTTTTTGCAAATTCAGTGAAAAACACTAATTCTAATTATAGCAATGCGTTAGCATTTTTTTTTCTGTCAATAAATCACTTTCTTTCACCAAAGAAGCCGTAACTAACTGCTGAATCAGCATTTTTTAACTACTTTGGGATGAGCTAGTAACGGAATCGATTGACTGCCAGAGTTTCTCCTTTGCCGTTCTGCAGTGTTATTTTCCATTCGCCCTGCATATTTGGGCGGATAAATTTACTTGAATAACTTCTCCAACGATTAGACCATACACTTACTTTAACCTTAGCTACCGCTTTACCATCCAAACTCCAGTGATAATAGAGTGTTTCATCTTTTAAACCGATAGCATCGGAGTATGCATATACGGTAGCAATATTGTTGTGGTCAAAATGAATATCTTTGATGCTGCCTACTGGCTCTTTATTTCTGACCGTTTTGGAAATCACAAAGCGTTTGATATGCGGTGAAAATATTGCTGTTCTGGATTGAGTGAAAAGGGCTGTTGGTGCTGTATTTGGCCGCGCTGTTGTTGTGCTCTGTGTTTTAGCCGTTATCTCAATGTTTTTTTCTTTACTGGCGTTAGTGGATTTAATAGCGGCTTCGCTGGTTGGTTGTGTTGTAATACTTTCTGCTTTGTAAGTAACTGAGGATATGCTCTTATCCATAGGTTGCGCTATAGCTGCTGTTGGCTGCTCGCTATCAATGCTCTGCAGCTTTGAGTCATTTAATCCAAAGTTGATTAGCGCTGCAATTGCGATAATGACAACGGCACAAGTCCCTATGATTCTGTCCCAACGATAAAGATAGACGGTTTCCTCTTTAACGACTCTATCCTCTTGCGCTCGGAGCTTAATATGAATTTTGAATTTTTTTGGGGGATTCATTTTGTAATGCTCTCGTCCGTTGATGCTAGTATAGGTATCGCTGATTTGTGCGGCATTATAAGCAAAAGAGTGAAAAAACCAAGAAGTTGCTGCAGTATTCTTCACTATTTGAATGCGCATCTTGAAGTAGAAGGGGGATGCAGGGGAAATTAACACCTTTTTACTTTGGGTTGCTAAGGTACGGCGCAGCGTCGCTTAGTTATTAGATTTCTGTTATTTATCCGTTAAGTGCGGTTTCATCTAATCTGAAAAGCCCTTATAATAACGCCCTATTTTATTATTTTACTTACGTATTCGGAAAACATTGTGGCAAAAAAGATCCAAGCTATTCGTGGCATGAACGATACCCTTCCTGAACAAACCCCTGTTTGGCAAAAATTAGAATCGTTATTTAGACAAGTTGTCAGCAGTTACGGTTATTCCGAAATTCGTATGCCAATTGTTGAAAATACCAATCTTTTTAAACGCTCAATTGGTGAAGTGACCGATATTGTTGAAAAAGAGATGTATACCTTTGCCGATCGTAATGGTGACAGTTTAACCCTTCGTCCTGAAGGTACAGCTTCTTGTGTGCGCGCCGGAAATGAGCATGGCTTGTTATATAACCAAGAACGCCGTTTATGGTATACAGGTGCAATGTTCCGACATGAACGTCCACAAAAAGGGCGTTACCGCCAATTCCATCAATTCGGTGTGGAAACATTCGGCATGGCAAGTGCGGATATCGACGCGGAAGTTATTTTACTTTCAGCGCGTTTATGGAAAGCACTCGGCATTGATCAGCATGTTGAACTGCAGTTGAATTCACTGGGTAGCAATGAAGCGCGTGCTTTATATAAAGAAGCGCTAGTTGAGTTTTTATCAAAACATGTTGATAAGCTGGACGAAGATAGTAAACGTCGAATGACTACTAACCCTTTGCGTGTTTTAGATAGCAAAAATCCAGAAATCCAAGCGTTATTAGTTGATGCACCGAAACTTTCTGACCATCTTGATGCCGAATCGGTTGAACATTTCGCCCAGTTACAAAAATACTTAGATGCCGTTGGCGTAAAATACGTCATTAATGAGCGTTTAGTACGTGGTTTAGATTATTACAATCGCACTGTATTTGAGTGGGTAACAAGCAGCTTAGGCTCTCAAGGCACAATCTGTGCGGGTGGTCGTTACGATGGTCTGGTCGAGCAGTTAGGTGGTAAAGCAACCCCTGCAGTTGGTTTTGCAATGGGCCTTGAGCGCATTATTTTAATGCTGGAAACATTAGAGTTAAATGATGATGTTAAAAGCGATGTTGATCTGTATAGCGTATTAGTTGGAGAAGAAACTTCCCTTGCCGGGTTTAAAATGGCCGAGCTTATCCGCACTGAATTACCATCGCTTAAAATGATGCATCATTGTGGCGCGGGTAACTTTAAAAAACAGATGAAACGCGCAGATAAAAGTGGTGCACGTTTAGCGTTAATTATTGGTGAAAGTGAGTTGGATAGTGGCTGTGTCACAATAAAAGAGTTACAAGGCAATGTACCGCAACAAACGGTTGCAATCGATGAGCTAATTAAGGTATTACCTACCTATTTTTAAAGTATTAAAATTATAAGGAATCACAAGTGGTTGACATTATCGAAGGTTACGAAACTGAAGAACAACAAGTTGATGCAATTAAAAATTGGTGGAAAGAAAATGGTAACACCTTAATTATCGGCGCAGTTGTTGGCTTAGCAGGTTTATGGGGATGGCGTTTTTATAACGAATCGGTTATTAGTGGTCAAGAAAGCAGCTCACAAGCTTATTCAGATATGCTGGTTCAGTTTGAAGCACAAGGCAGCGAGAAAGGGCTTGATAGTATAAGCGCATTTGTTAACGATAATATTGATAATAACTATGGCGTATTAGCGTCTTTACTGCTTGCGAAAGAAGCGGTAATGCAAAAAGACTTTGCATTAGCTAAAACACAATTAGTGCAGTTACAAAGTCAAAACAGCTATATGCCACTTAATGCGGTTATTAACTTACGTTTAGCGCGTGTTCAAGCAGAGCTTGCAGAGTATCCTGAAGCATTAGCTACGTTAGCGCTGATCTCTGAGAAGAGCTTTTTAGCAAAAGCTTACCAGGTGAAAGGCAGCGTTTATCTGAAACAAGGTGAGCAGGAAAAAGCGCGATCTGCATTTCAAGATGCGATTAATGCAAGCCAAGGCCGTATTGATCCTGTTTTACAGCTACAATTTGATGATCTTGCCGTATCCGCAGATGCGCCTGTTGCAGCACCTGTTCTTGACGCTGAAAAATAGACTGAGATAACAGATGAAAAAATGGTTTAAGCGTATTGCAGTTATTTCCAGTGCTACTTTTTTATTAACTGGCTGCTCTCTTTTTTCAAGTGAAGATGACGTGGTTATAATGGCTGATTTACCTGATTTTGAAGCCACTTATAAGCCGCAAACAGCTTGGCAGCAAAGTATTGGTAATGGTGTTGATAAATACTATTCGCAATTACAACCTGTTGCTGATGAACAAGGTGTTTATGTTGCATCTCGTGATGGTCGGGTAAAAGCATTTGCGCCGACAAGCGGAAAATTACTTTGGGAAACTGATTTTCGTGATGATCCAAGCAATCAATTAAATCGTTCTGCACGCTTCTCCGGCGGTATCACTTTAGCAACGGATACATTATTTATTGGTACTGAAAATGCGCAAGTTTTAGCATTTGATAAAAACAGTGGCAAGTTAAAATGGTTGGTGAAAGTCAGTGGTGAAGTCGTTGCACAACCCGTTTATGAAAACGGCAAAGTTGTTGTACATACAACACGTGGTGATTTAATTGCGTTAGACAGTGCCACAGGTGAAGAGATTTGGACGTTAACTAATAAGCAACCTAAGTTAACATTGCGTAGCAGCGCAACACCGTCAATTTCACAAGGTGGTGTTGTTTATGGCCGTGCCGATGGTTTTGTTGCCGTTGCTTTATTAGAAGATGGTCGACCGCTCTGGCAGTTGCCTGTTGCTCGTCCTTACGGTGCAACAGAGTTAGACCGAATGGTTGATGCGGATATGAAACCCGTTATCAATAACGGTGTTATTTATACTCTCGCTTATAATGGTAACCTTGTTGCAATTGATTTACTTAAAGGTCAACAACTTTGGGCTCGCAAATACTCAGGCTATAGTGATATTGCATTATCGGGTAATACACTTTATTTAAGTGATTATCGCGGTTATATCTTTGCTGTTGATCGTAATTCTGGTGAAGAGCTTTGGGTAAACGATCAGTTATCATATCGTAATGTTACTGGGGTTACCGTTGCTAATGAATATATTGTTGTAGGTGATGGCGAAGGTTACTTACACTGGATAAATCGAGATAATGGTTTATTTGTTGCACAGCAACATCTTGATTCTGATGGTTTATATATGCAGCCATTTACCAGTGATGGTTATCTTTATCTGCAGACACGCAGTGGTAAAATAATCGCCATTGAAAAACCGTCGTTAAATGTAGAATAATTACTTAATTATTTACTGTATACTCTAACCCCTCGTCTTTTTTGGCGAGGGGTTTTTTTTGTTTTAGTAGGATTGAAATATGTTACCAGTCATCGCTTTAGTTGGCCGCCCGAATGTGGGCAAATCGACTTTATTTAACCGCTTAACTCGTACTCGTGATGCGTTGGTTGCGGATTTTCCAGGTTTAACACGAGACCGTAAATACGGGCAAGCAAAGATCGATGAGAAAGAGTTTATTGTTATTGATACCGGTGGTATCACTGGTGATGAGCAGGGCATTGATGCATTAATGGCAGGGCAGTCTTTACAGGCAATTGAAGAAGCCGATGCAGTTTTATTCTTAGTGGATGCACGTGCCGGCATGACGGTGGCTGATGAAGCGATTGCCGATCATCTACGTAAACAAGAGAAAAATATATTTATTGTTGCCAATAAAACCGATGGAATTGATGCTGATTCTGTTTGTGGTGAGTTTTACGCGTTAGGATTAGGTGAGGTTTATCATATTGCTGCTGCACATGGTAAAGGTGTGCGCCAAATGATTGATACCGCATTAGATGGTTTTTTCGATGATCTTCCTGAGCAGGATGAATTAGATGAATTTGAATCAGAGCTTGAGTATATTGAAGAAGATGAAGATGCGCTGCTAAAAGAACAAGAGCGTCTTAAAAATCTCCCTATTAAACTGGCTTTAATTGGCCGCCCTAATGTTGGTAAATCAACACTGACGAACCGTATTCTCGGTGAAGAGCGTGTACTTGTTTTTGATATGCCCGGTACCACACGTGACAGTATCTATATTCCGATGAGCCGTGATGATCGTGAATATATTCTGATTGATACCGCCGGTGTGCGTAAACGTAAAAAAGTAAATGAAACCGTTGAAAAATTCTCGGTAATCAAAACGCTGAAAGCAATTGAAGACAGTAATGTGGTAATGCTCATTATTGATGCGCGTGATGGTATTTCAGATCAAGATTTATCGCTATTAGGCTATACTCTAAATGCTGGTCGCTCGCTCGTGATCGCGGTTAATAAATGGGATGGCATGACAGAGTATGATAAAGAGCGTGTTAAAAGTGAATTAGATCGTCGCCTTGGTTTTATTGACTTTGCAAAGATTCACTTTATTTCAGCATTGCATGGAACGGGTGTGGGGCATTTATATGAGTCGGTTGAAGAAGCTTATGACTCTTCCACGAAACGTATCTCAACATCAATGTTAACGCGTATTATGGGCATGGCGGTTGATGATCATCAACCCCCTATGGTACAAAGTCGTCGTGTTAAATTACGTTATGCGCATGCTGGTGGTTATAACCCGCCACTTATCGTTATTCACGGTAACCAAGTTAAGAAACTGGCTGATTCATACAAACGTTATTTAATGAATTATTTCCGTCGTTCACTCGGCATTATGGGAACACCCATTCGTATCGAATTTCGAGAGGGAAGTAACCCGTTTGAAGGTCGTCGTAACAAGCTTACCCCTAATCAGATGCATAAGCGCAAGCGTATGATGAAGTTTCACAAAAAAGGGAAATAGTTATGGAATTGCAGTGTCCTAAATGTAATCACGAATTAGAGCGTAGTGGTATACTAAAACGCCATTGCAAAGCTTGCGATAGCGATTTTAAATTGCATGCTGCATGTGATAAGTGTGGTGATGAACTGGAGCGTTTACAGGCATGCGGGGCGGTGAATTTCTGGTGTAATAAGTGCAATGAACTGAAAAGTAAATCATCTGCTGTTTATACACTACAAGAGCTGTGATTTTTAAATTAAACTCTTTAAATGAAGAAGGCTGAATCGCAAGATTCAGCCTTTTTTTATGTAACTACTCAGCACCTCAATAATTTAAGGTGTTTATATTAAATAAGAGTGTAAATGCTCAAGGCTAAGCCATTTATGCTGAGTTCAAGGCGAAAAAGCGCAGTTTAGTCGTTTAAATGAGCATTTTTTAACGCGGAAATAAGCTTAAATGGCAACGACCTGAGTAATTACTTTTTTATTTTGTATCATTCTCAATCAGCTGAAATACACGGTTTACCTGTTTTACACCCTCAACCTTGCGGGTGATATTGGTAGCATCTTTTGCCATCTCTTCGCTGACTCTACCAATTAAAAATACTTCTGCATTTTCGGTAATCACTTTAATTTTTAATGGATTAATATCATCATGGCCAGTTAGCTGGCTTTTTACTTTGGTGGTTATCCAGCTATCTTTGCTTTGCTGAGAGAAACCGATCGGCTTGGATATTCGTAACTGGTTATAAATTCCTTTTGCCTGCTTGAGGGTATTTAACTTTTGTTCAATGGTATCTTTAGTTTGTTGGTCGGTAACCTGACCTACGACTAACAGATAACCACTATTACTGACTAAGTTAATACGTATATTTTCATTGCTGATATTTAATTCATTGATTTTATCTAAAGCCGCGACCGACATTGAGCTGTCATCTAATTGCTGCGAAAGTGAGCGTTCATCGCTGCTTACCGCTACAGCAGTGCCTGCGATAACAATTAAGCCGCCAGCACAACCTTGCAGCTGTGAAAAAATGGAGATAAAAAAAAGTGTCAAAATAAGCTTTTTCATAAATGCTCTTAATGTTGTTGGAAAAGTTGTTGGTCAATCAAATCACTTAAGCAATTAATCACCAGTAGATGGATCTCTTCAATACGTGATCCTTTATCACTCGGTGCGCGGATTTCGACATCATCGGAGCCTAATAACCCCGCCAGTTCGCCGCCATCAACACCGTTTAATGCAATAATCTGAATTGATTTACTAAGTGCTGTTTCTACCGCTTTGATCATATTGCGGCTATTACCGCCATGGCTGATTGCCAGCAGTACATCACCGCTTTGTGCCAGTGCTGAAATTTGTTTGGCATAAATTTCATCAAAGTGGCTGTCGGTGGCAATTGCAGAAACTAATGCTGAATCGGCTGTGATGGCCAGCGCAGGAAGTGAAGGGCGATCTGTTTCATATTTATTAAGCAGATGTGAAGCAAATATTTGTGCTAGTGCTGCCGCGCCACCATTGCCACAGACGAGAATTTTATTACCTCGAATTAATGCCGCAGAGAGTGCTTTGGCCGCTTTTTCAATGACCTCAGGCAAGGCTTCTGCTGCTACTATTTTTGTTTGAATGCTTTCGGCAAAATGTGCTTGAATTTTAGCGTTTATCATTATGTATATTCATCTTATTCTGAAAAAGCGTTTTGAATCCATTCTGGTAGTTTAGATTGTTGATCAATGGCAATGGCGTCAAAACGGCAATAGGGTTCATTTTCTAATTGTGCTAAATAGTGTCTTGCAGTTTTTATTATTTTATCCTGTTTACGTTTTGTTATGGAAGCTAATGCGCCACCAAAATCACTGTTTTTACGGTAGCGTACTTCAATAAAAACCAGGGTATCCTGATCTAACATGATTAAATCAATTTCACCAAAACGGCAATAATAATTCTGGCAAATTAAAGACAAACCCTGCTCTTGTAAATAAGAGAGGGCTTGTTTCTCGGATTTTACCCCTTGAGAGTTACTCGGCTGAAACAGGCGTGGCAATTTCAATGAGTTTTCCTTGCTGATATTTCGCCCAGCTTAACTTAGCCTGAACCGTATTAGTTTGATCTAAAGAGAGTTGACCAACTAAACCTTTATAAGTGTAACTTTCACTGTTTTGCAGTTGCATTAATTGTTCAATAAGCTGATAGCTGTCAAAACCAAGTGCAAATAAACGTAATGTTGCAAACGACTGCTTATCCCAAGCCTGTTGAACCTCTTTAAATGTTTTATTTTCAGCATCTAATAAAAATGGAATATCAGAGAAAATAAGACTAGAAAGCTCTTTGTTTTGTATGCCGTTACGATCCAAAAGATGGCTGCGAGAGCTTGCGTACAGCGGCACTGTTGCAGCAAATGGACTAATTGAAACTTCAATAAAAGGTTTTAGCAGATTAAGTTCATCACGTTTGCTGATGATATATATAGCATCAATATCTCGGCGACTGCGTACTTCTGATTTTAAAGGCAGCTTGGTAATTGCCTTCATTTGATTGATGCGTCTTTTACTCTTATCTGTTTGCAGTACCTGATCAATAAACTGAGGTAATTGCGCTTTATTATTGAAAAAATGCGACTCAATTTGAGTTTCGCTTTCATTGTCTAATGTCTGCCACTGCTGACTAAATGTCTGTGCGATGCGTTTTCCGTAAGCTGAATTTGGCGCTATTACTAACGGTTTTTTATGTTGCTCTAAAGCGATTAATTGTGCGGCTTGTTTTGCTTCATCTTCAGGTGAAAGTGGAAAAGCATAATGCCATGCTACCTGCTTTTCCTGTGCTTCAGAATTTTCTTCAGCCTGCTGCTGTGAGAAACTATTAAGCGTTAAAACAGGCATATTGGTTACTAAGGGTAAAAACGCTTTAACTTCACTTTTTAGCAGAGGGCCAATCACAAAGTCGATATTTTGTGCTGCAAATTGAGCAATTATCTGCTCTGCGGTTTGTGTTTGCGTATCGTAAAAATGTAATTTAGGCGCGGAGCGAACAAGCGTCTCATCTTCAGAGTCTCGATTGGCTTGTTGCTGCTTATAAAATGCATCTAACAAACCGTATTGAATTGCTTTTCCTTGTTGCTGAAAGCGTCCTGAAAGCGGGATTAAAACTGCAATATTCTCAGGTTGATAAGGGCTTAATTCATGAATGTCAGTTAATTGAGTCGGCATAAAGGCGAGCACGGGATGTGCTGGATAAAGTGTTTTCCAGTTTTCCAGAGAGCGAATCAATTGATTTGAACGTAATTGGTAACGCTGATACAGGCTGGCTAGCGCATACCACCCCTCTTTAAAGGGGTCACTTTCTATAACCTGACTTTCTACAGCCGTTTCATCTTCTGCAAGCTCTTCGCTTGCAGCTGCTTGAGACTGATTTAAAACTTCAATTGGCAGTAGTGATAATTGTGTTAAAAGAAGATCGTTATATTGTTGTTTTTCTTCAT
>NZ_CEZLMY010000048.1:21877-23062 GCF_983033635.1 Psychromonas sp.
TTTAATAAAGGTGTTAATAAAAGTAAACTATCTGAAGCGCCTAAATGATCCTCATTACGCACTTTTAATTCGCTTTGCAGTTTTAAGAAATAGATAAGGCCAAGTTCAGAAAGCTGCTTATAGTCCATGTAATCAAGTATTAGTCGTGTTTCATCTAATTTGTTCTGCGCATATGTACTGTCAGCGATTAATAGACTTAATGATGCCTGCTCATTTGCTGACAGTGGTTTGCTTTGCAGATATTCGATAATAGATTCAGCTAAGGTAAATTGTTTCTCTGCAATTAACGCTTGTATAGCAACAAACTGCCATGCCGATTTTTCTTTATCGCCCTGCAGTTCATCTTTTTTAAGAAAGAATGCCGAGTTATTGTTTAATTTGGAAAACAGTTCGGGCGGGATATCTTCAGGTGATGACGGAGTGGTACTACAAGCAGATAAAATCGCCAACGTTAATATCATTATTAAACAATGAAATAATCGTTTTGTTGAGGTGAAAACGTTCAAAATATTATCCTTTATGCGCAAGCAAATTTTCGAAGTAGGTATCATGAAAGCTATAGTGTAATATTGCTGTCTCAGTTAAACAATCTTATTCACTTATCTATTCTTTTATTAGGGCGACAAATGTCTGAAAATAGCCAACTTTCATCTCAACTTCCCGCAAAGCTTTATATTGTTGCCACCCCGATTGGAAATATTAGCGATATCACTTACCGTGCTATCGAAACACTGCAGCAAGTGGATTTGGTTGCAGCCGAAGATACTCGCCATAGCGGTAAATTATTAAGTCACTATCAAATCAAAAAACCGATGTTCCCACTGCACGATCATAATGAACGAGAACGCGGGAAAGTACTAATAGAAAAAATAAAATCAGGGCAATCAGTTGCCTTGATCTCTGATGCCGGTACGCCGTTAATCAGCGATCCGGGTTATCACTTGGTTAACGAATGCCGAGAATCAGGGGTTGATGTTGTGCCTATTCCTGGCCCATCGGCTGTTATCACTGCCTTAAGCGCTGCTGGGTTGCCAACTGATCGTTTTTCATTTGAAGGTTTTTTACCCGCCAAAGAAAAAGGCAAGCAGGATAAGTTAAAGGCGTTGATTGAAGAGACGCGCACTATGGTTTTTTATGAATCACCGCGTCGTATTCAAGATACAGTGCAGCAAATTATTAATATAC
>NZ_CEZLMY010000049.1:0-16081 GCF_983033635.1 Psychromonas sp.
TTGCACTGGATGTTTTAAGCTCTGCCCTTCAATACGTTTAACTTGACTACGACATGAGTACCCCGTCGCCAGACATACTGCGCGTTCGCGTTTAGCAATCTCCTGTTCCCAGCTTAGGCTATAAATCGCTTTTGAATCGCTAAGTTTACCGGCGTCATGACCAAAGGTCCCCGCCATACCACAACAGCCTACGGCAACATCACTTAAGTTTGCACCAAAGTGATTAAAGATCTTAGCCCAATCACCACTGGATGTCGGCTGTGCAGTTTTTTCTGTACAGTGACCAAACAGGAAGAACTGTTGCTTGCCGGCAGGTTTTGCATCACCTTGTAAGCGCGGTAATAACCACTCTTGGAACTGCTGCACATTAAACTCACCACGATTATCACCCAGCGCATATTTATATTCATCACGATAACAAAGTACCATCGCAGGATCGATTCCTAACATCGGAATATTAAGCTTAGCCATCTGATTTAAAAACTGTGCTGAGTTTTTCGCCGTTTTCGCAAACTTAGTTAAAAAAGCTTTAATATGTTGTGGTTTACCATTAGGTTTAAACGGTAATAACACAGGTTTAAAACCGAGTTTTTTAATAGTTAACATTAAATCACGCACCACATCAGCATCATAATAAGTGGTGAACGGGTCTTGCACTACCAACACATAAGATTCACGTTCCGCCGCTGATAATGCCTGCAGCTTGTGCAGATCAAACTCAGTGATATCTTGCTTTTGCAATGATGATTTTAATGTTGGAAATGACAGCAGTGGAATATCCACCATACCTACAAATTTTTCAGTAAGTACTGCTGTTAGTTTCATCTTCATAAAGAAGTTAAAGAAACGTGGCAATTTGCCCATTAATGGGGCGTACTGCTCAACATAAGCAACAAAATAGTCTTTTAACGGGCGCAGGTAACGGCCGTGATAAAGATGCATAAAACGAGCACGGAAGGCAGGAACATCAACCTGGATGGGACACTGACTGCTACAGGCTTTACACGCCAAACAGCCCTGCATCGCTTCCATCACTTCATGCGAGAAATCATATTCGCCTTTGCGTTTAGCAAGTGTATTAAAGAACTTTTTAAACACACTGGCATTTTTACCCGCATATAAATCGTTTTCAAGCTGCAGAATATCAATATCGTTATTAGCTAACTGACGTAACCATTCACGCATCAGACCTGCACGTCCTTTTGGTGAGTGAACACGATCACTGCTTAATTTAACCGAAGGACACATTGGAGAGCTTGTATCGTAATTAAAACATAAACCGTTACCGTTACAGTCCAGCGCTTCGCTATAACTCTCACGCACTTTAATCGGAATTTGGCGATCAAAAGTGCCGCGCTTAACCGCATCAACACTTACTAACTGCTCTGCTGAATTTAATGGCGTACAAATTTTGCCGGGGTTGACACGGTTCTTCGGATCGAAAACCGCTTTAATTTTACGCAGCTCAGTAAATAACTCATCACCAAAAAATTCCGGCCCATATTCACTGCGGAAACCTTTACCATGCTCGCCCCACATCAAGCCTTTATATTTAGCCGTGAGTGCAACCACTTTGTCGGAAATTTCACGCATCAGTTTTTCCTGCTCAGGATCGCACATATCCAGCGCAGGGCGCACATGTAACACCCCTGCATCGACATGACCAAACATGCCGTAATGCAGCCCTTTATCATCTAATAACTGGCGGAATTCAATAATGTAATCAGCAAGATTTTCCGGCGGCACACAAGTATCTTCAGCAAACGGCAGTGGTTTTGCTCTGCTTGTTGTTTTACCTAATAAACCCACAGCTTTTTTACGCATGCCGTAGATTTTATTAATATCAGATAACTGCTCACAAATTTGATAACCGATCACCCCTGCTTCTTTATTGGCGATTAAAACATCAAGTTTTTTCACCAATTCAGCAACTTTCTGATCTTGAATCTGTTGATCTTGTTCAGCAAATTCAACAATATTTAAACCGTCAACCACTTGCCCTGGTATATCGCTAATTAAATCTTGAACGCTATGCCAAACGATATCTTCTTTAGCGAGATTCAGCACTGTTGAGTCAATCGTCTCAACCGATAACGCATTTGCCTGCACTAAAAATGGCGCATTTTGTAATGCCGATTGAAAGCTATCGTATTTAACATTAAACAGCGTACGATAAGCGGGAATTTCCTGAACATGCAATTTAGCTTCTGTGATAAACGCTAATGAGCCTTCCGCGCCACATAAAATTCGCGTCAGATCAACAGTCCCTGTCTGTGCATCATAAACATGTTTCAGATCGTAACCGGTTAAAAAACGGTTTAGTTTAGGAAAGCCATCTTCTATTTGCTGCTGCTTACCAGAACAGGTCTCGATCACTTGGCGGTAAATATCACCAACACTGTCTAAACGCTCTTTTTGTTCAAGTAACTGCGCGCCGTCAATTGCAGCGCTGTCTAAAACAGAGCCATCCACTAAAACTGATTTCAGCGCTAAAACATGATCGCTGGTTTTACCGTAAGCAAGTGAACCTTGACCTGAAGCGTCACAGCTGATCATGCCGCCAATCGTTGCACGGTTGCTGGTTGAAAGCTCTGGCGAGAAAAACAGTCCGTAAGGACGTAAATAATCATTTAGTTGGTCTTTAACCAGACCCGTTTGTACTCGTATCCATCCCTCTTTTTCATTTAATTCAAGGATGTTGTTCATATGACGAGAAAGATCTAAGACAATATCATTGCTTAACGACTGACCATTAGTGCCCGTACCACCGCCACGCGGAGAGAAGCGTATATCGGAAAATTCTTTTAATTGTGCAAGTTTGCAAATTTCAACAATATCCTGGGTGGATTTTGGAAAGATAACCGCTTGCGGTAAACATTGATAAACACTGTTATCCGTTGCCACCGCTAAACGGCTGGCGTAACTTTTTTCTATTTCACCGCAGTAATCGGTTTCGCTTAATGCTTTCAAAAATTCGAAGTAATCTTTCTTGATATTCTCTTGGTGAGTTAATTTGGGGATCATGTCTAAAGCACCTAGTCCATTATTGAATTTGAAATTTGCAACTAAAAATAGCTGTGAATAATATCACAATTTTAAAAGAGGTTGGGGAGAAAAGTTTTTACACTTTGCTGCTTGATATTCGTTGTTTTAGGTGACACTCATACTCTGTATGGGAAGAAGGTCAAAACAGGATCAGAGTTATTGCTATTTTCCTGAATTTGAGATAAATATTTTAAATTTAAGGTAAATAAATACCGCTCCACGCTCCACGCTCAGCTCTTTTGCCTGCGACAACCCAATTTTTCTTGTGATGAACAGCGATTAAAGCAGATAAAACCATGGAGTAAATTGAACATCAATCAATACAGCAAGCGCTATAATTTCAGTCCATATATTAGCTTTGATCTATACTGCTAGTATCACTAGCATAAAAGGAGACTGCTCATGACCATTGCGACAAAAGTGAGTGCATATCTGGATGAAACTCACATCAAATACCAATTAGTGAAGCATAAACCAAGTAATAACACCCTAAGTTCAGCGATTAAGTCGAATCTTACTACATCGCAGCTTGTTAAAGCCGTGATGCTTGAAGATCTTCAAGGCCGTAAGTTAATGGCAATTTTACCAGGCAGTCATAAAATAAGTTTAAGCGCATTAAATGAAAATTTTAATCGCCAGTTTCACATTGTCAAAGAATCGCACATTTATGAGTTGTTTGATGACTGCAAGCATGGCGCTGTTCCACCTATTGCTCAGGCCTACAATCTGGATCGGGTTTATGATGAGTTTTTAATGCAGCAAGAGCTGTTATACCTGGAAGCGGGTGACCATGCCTCTTTAATACAACTATCCCAAAACGAATTTAGGAAATTGATGCAGGATGCAAAATCGCTACGCTTTAGTTATCAACTATTTCAATAAGGTGCGAAATTAAAAGTAGCGTAGGAATATAGCCAAGCTTTAGATATACAGGAATCAGCAGATCAAGAGGCCTTCGCTTGAGCTGCTAATTTGATTAGCTCTGGTTAATAAAATAACAATAGAGGAACTGTGCTATGACGGATTGGGGTACCCCGGCAGGAACAGGGGCTATGTTTCATAACTATGTACAGAAGAGCTCCCAGAGAGTTATTGCCTGTTTGGAGATGGCGTTTGCTGAGTTAATCAGCCTGCGCCAGAACGTACTCACCCCGGATTTTTTGTTGGTGGCATTGCTTTCTCAACCCGATAGCGAGGCACGCAAGATATTGGAGGAACTGCTGCCGGATACCGATGCCGCAGTCAATCGAATTATCGGGCGAATTCGGCAACGCTATCATAGACCCGCCTCTGAGCAGCCACAGCAAATCGTCGCTTCCCGGGAAATACCCGAAGTGTTCCGCGTTGCCTATGGAGAAGCCAAAAACTTAGGGGATGATTATATAGGTACTGGAACGCTGCTTATTGCCCTTTTCGATAAGGAGGCGGGAACCACTGCGGCTCAGCTGAAAAAGGAAGGTATTACAGTTGATCAGGCGCGCCAGGCGCTAAAAGATGTCAGGGGTGGCCGTACGCTGCAAAGCCAGGATGCAGAAAGCAAACAAGACGTACTGGAGATCTATACCAAAGATCTTACCGAGATGGCCCGCAACGGGGAGTTGGATCCAGTTATAGGGCGTGATGAAGAGATAGCCCTGATCATACAAACACTCTCCCGTCGTAAGAAGAACAATCCAGCTCTGATCGGCGAACCTGGTGTCGGCAAAACTGTGATTGTCGAAGGACTGGCACAACGTATTGTGGCGGCGGATGTTCCTGATACCCAGCTCAACAAACGTCTTCTGGCCTTGGATATGGGCGAACTGGTGGCCGGAGCTGCTATGCGCGGTGAATTTGAAGAGCGTTTAAAATCTGTACGTGATGCTGTTATTCAGGCCAGTGGCAAGGTCATTTTGTTTATTGATGAATTACACACTGTGGTTGGAGCCGGAGCTGGTGCTGGAGGCCTTGATGCTCCCAGCTTACTTAAGACCGCATTGGCTCAAGGGACTCTTCAGGTGATCGGGGCAGACTCTCTGGATGAATACCGGAAATATATAGAGGTAGATAAGGCTCTGGAGCGGCGCTTTCATCCGATTTTGGTAAGAGAGCCGAGTATTGAGAATACGATTGCCATATTGCAGGGCATAGCGCCGCGCTATGAAAAACACCATCAAATTCGTTATGCGCCATCGGCATTTGAAGCCGCGACACGACTTTCTGAGCGCTATATTACGGATCGGCGCCTGCCCGATAAAGCAGTGGATCTGATCGATGAAGCCGGCTCGCGCAAGCACCTTCGCCTGACGACCATCCCGCGGAATCTACGCGATCTTGAGCGCAAGCATCAGGGATTACTACGAGATAAGACTGAAGCCTTCAATGCCGAGAATTTTGAACAGGCTGCACAGCTGCAGATGGAGATCCTGAAAATAGAAGAACAGCTTATGACTGCGCATAGTGACTGGCAACGAGGACAAGCCAAGGAAGATGATATGGTGACGGAGGATGATATTGCCGAAGTTGTCGCCCGCTGGACAGGCATCCCAGTGACCCGTATGGTGGAGTCGGAATCAGATAAATTGGCCAGAATGGAGGAAAAACTGCATAAACGGATTGTCGGACAAGAAGATGCTGTCCGTGCGGTGGCCGATGCCATTCGCAGAAACCGCGCAGGTATTACTTCAAGCCAGCGCCCCATTGGCTCGTTTCTTTTTCTTGGTCCCACTGGTGTGGGAAAAACCGAACTGGCCTGCGCCTTGGCGGCCTTTCTATTGGATGATGAATCAAGAATCATCCGCTTGGACATGTCGGAATATATGGAGCGACATGAAGTATCAAAGATGATAGGTGCGCCACCAGGATATATAGGCTATGGAGAAGGTGGTCAATTGACAGAACGCGTGCGCCACAATCCTTATACAGTAGTGTTGCTGGATGAGATGGAGAAAGCCCATCCAGATGTGTTCAATATGCTGCTGCAAATTATGGAAGACGGCCAACTCACGGATGCGCAGGGACGTACGGTTTCCTTTCGTAACACAGTTCTGATAGGCACCTCTAACCTCGGCACCGACACGCTTTTGCCCGACAAACGCCGGATCGGATTTATCCGAACAGGGATGCCCAACTATAAGGAGGCGCAGCAGCTGGTCATGCACGAGGTCAAGAAATTCTTTAAACCGGAGTTTTTAAATAGACTTGATGACATTATCGTTTTTCACTATTTGGAGAAGGAACATGTTCATCAGATAGCAGAGATGTTTGTACATGAATTGGTGGAACGGATGAAACTCAAGGGGATTACCCTCAAAGTCGATAAAACGGTTATAAAAAAACTAGCGGTGGATGGGTTTGACCCAGTCTATGGCGCGCGCCCGCTGAGGCGCGAAGTGGAGCGGCAAATAGAAAATCCCTTGGCCATGAAAATCGTACAAGGGCAATGCCCGGATAACAGTCGGGTTCAAGTGAAGCTACATAAAAAAGATATTGTCTTTGTGATTAACGGTAAGAAGGTTTCTTAATATTAAGACGTTATTAACTTGTCACTTTTAATATCACTAACAATTTACAACCTCTATTCCATGTAAGCGGAAGCATATTGAATACCGCTCTTGAATCTTTATCTGTTGATCGCTTTAATCGCTTTTATTAATACCTTAGGCATATACATTGAATTATAGATTGGCAATACTTGCTTGCCACTTGCAAATAGTCCATAAACTGCTGTTTGCGCGCAGCGCACAGAGTACTCTACGGTAAATACACACTCATTAGGGACTTCAGCAAACTGACCGATAAAGGCAAAGTTTGTTGCTCCTTTGGGTAACACATCAGGTCGGTCACCTATTGCATATGGCATAAAGAGACTATCAATAAATGGCATAGCTACCGGAATGCAATTGACTTTGCCTGAATCCACAATAGGTTTCATCATATCTTGAATTTTAAGATGCTGCCAAAGTTCTTCGAGTATCTCTTCACCATTACACTCAGACATTTTTTTCTTTACGTAATTCCCCTCTCTGTCAGGATACAAACCATATCCCCAGAACACTTTCACCTCTTTTGCCTGGTCAGGAAAATGCGGTTGACGGGCAATAACAAAAGAGATTAACCAGTTTGAATCTGTGATTGTCACCAAACCACCAGTACCGTCTAAATTACCGGAAAAGTTTTCCATATAATCATGGAAACAGCTATCTTTAAGCGTTGCAGTAAAGGAGTACCATTTTTGCAGATCAATGTTGTCACTAAAGACTCCCGGATTACCAAAATCTTTATCTTTTCTGGCAATTTTTTCCCAAAGTATCCATGAGCCCGAGCTGCTTTTTTCTTTTAAAGATGGCACATTTTTCCAAGAACCATTATCTGTACATTCTGTAATAGAGCCATTGGTTATAAACAGATAATCATTTACCCCGAGACTGATCTTTTGTTCTTTTTTGTTGTCATCGATTATATGTAAAGCCGTGGCCGTTTTTTTATCCGCAGAAAGTTTAAAATCGACATCAACAACCTGCGTGCGCATATCAAAATGAACCCCCCTTTCCTGCAGGTAACGTTTAAGTGGCATAACCACAGAGTGATATTGATTGTATTTGCTGCGCATGATTCCACCAAGCTGAGGCATCCCGTCTAGCAAATGGATAAAACGCTTCATATAACGCCTCATAATTGCCACGCTACTCCACTTTTGAAATGCAAACATAGTAGTCCACAAAAGCCAGTAATTACTTTCGAAAAATTCATTTTCGAACCACTCCTCAATACGAATATTGTTTAATGATTTTTCAGGGGTAGATGTCAATTTCATCAGATCAAGCTGATCTTTTAAAGAGAGTCCGAAAGATGAGAGATCCATTTTCTTCCCATCTTTTAATAAACGCGCCTGGGCATGCGAAACAAACCGAGCAGAAAACTCAAAACATTCGTCTTTAACAGAGATATTCGGATCATCATAAGAGGGGATATTCGATAAAAGATCCCAGTAACATACAAAGTGTTCTTCATGCATTCGCCCCCCGCGAATGATAAAACCATTTCCTGAATCGCCGGCCCCGTCGAGGGCACCTCCCAAGATATCATCTTGCTCTAAGATATGAATATTTTTACCCGAGACCCCTGCATCATTGATCAGGTACACTGCACTTGCCAATGAAGCAATACCACCACCGATAAGGTATACTTTTGAGTCTCCTGGATTATTATTTTTATCTCTTGGCATCTTTTTGATCTCCTTGGCAATTATTAGCAGCTATAAGTAATAGTTTCATCTTCTCACCAAGCAATTGTAGTAAACAGATAACATTAGGGCTAACTGACGTGACGCTTTTCGTCGAGTTTTGCTTGAGTCGCCTCCTTAGATGTTGCTATTTAAATGCGTTTTACTAGCAGCTTGCTAAGCGAAACGCCGATATAGATAAGAACAATGTCACGATTAAACCTATAGCAGACGGCCACAGCAGAAGATTTAAACTACTTACTTGAACAAGAAGCAGTAAAATCACTCTAATTAACAGCCCGATCGTCTGTAGAGCATATAAAATTCCAGTGGTATCAGATAAATTTTGACATGCGAGTTTATCTCCATATTTTATTTAATCTAAGATTTGCCATTTTCAGGGTAGCAATAACTCCTTCAATATCACTGCAATTGTAAATTTCATCTATCCATCGAATGGGATTCTATGATTTTTAGTTATTCCTCAATTCTGGAGCTGACTATTTAATTAAATTAACGAGTTACCTAATGATTTTAAATGGATATATACAAACACAAAAAAAGGAACCGAAGTTCCTTTTTTAATGCAAGCAATAATTAATTTTCAGAAAATCAGCAAAGCGCTTCATTGCCCTTTGTTTTTTTTCCATTCAAATCAGTTTTAGTTGAAAGCTCCACCTCTTTAATGGCCAAAGCATCTTCTACAAGGCTATGATTGCCATTTAATAAATCGTTCAAGGTACCTTCTTTGCTATCAACCAAGCCTAATTCACGCACCATAGCATCAACCATAGGCGCATTTGCACGATAATTAAGTGCTGCTGTGGTGATTTGCTCTGCGAGACCCGCACCTGAATTCGTTGTAGCTCCAGTTGCAGATGTCACGTTTGCAGAGCCACCAGCACCATAACCTTGCAAAATTTTAATACCTTCAATGTTTTCTAAAGGTTTCACTGAATTGGCGACAATTTCAGGCAATACCTTCAAAATAGCCAGTGCTCTCTGCAACTCTATCTGCTCATCACGGAGACTATTTTCTGCTTCATATAAAACCCGCTTACCTTCGGCCTCGACCGCAAATACTTTCTCATCAGCTTCCGCTTGCAGTTTTTTAGCATCTGCATTCGCTTTCGCTTCAATCAATACCGCAGCCGCTTTATCTTCAGCCGCGCGTTTATCCGCTTCGGCTTGCACTGTGATACCAACCGCCTGACGCTCAGCGATTTTTTTAGCATCGATAACGTCAATCTCTTTACTACGGTTTGCTTCGGCAACCTCTTTTGCGGTAATAACCGCTTCCTCTTTCTCTACTTTATTTTTTTCAGCATCTGCCGCTTTTGCTCGTGCTGCCGATTCCTCTTCCGATTTTTCAGCAATGGCAATACGTCGATCCTGCTCCGCAACTTCAATATCTTTTTGCTGCTGGATACGCGCCTGTTCAAGGGTTTTACGTTTTTCTATCTCTTGAAACTCAATTTTCTTGGATTTTTCAATTTCAGCAGACTCAACCGCCTGCTGTTTAGTTATTTCAGCTTCGCGTTCCTCTTTTTCACAAAGTTCACGCTGCTTTACAATTGCCGCCTGTTGATCAACCCGCTTAAACTCAAGTGCCTGCTCTTGTATTAACTGCGCCTCTTGTTTCTCTTTTTTTATGGTCAATGACTGCTTTTCAGCTTCTAAATTTCGCTGTTCAATTAAAATGCGATTATCCTGCTCAATATCATTGGTTTCTTTACGTTTTTTCTCAATAATATTAGTTAAACGCGCACGACCTTCAGCATCAAATGCATTGTTTTCATTAAAAAACTTCAATTCTGTTTGATCAAAACCTGTCAGCGATACAGACTCTAATTCGAGACCATTTTTCTCCAGATCATTCATCACATTTTGCTGCACTTTTTGTACAAACTCAGAACGCTGTTCATGCATCTCAATCATGGTCATTTCCGCGGCAACGGCTCTTAGCACATCAACAAATTTAGACTCCATTAGTTTTTTCAGCTCTTCGACACGCATAGTACGCGTACCTAATGTTTGCGCCGCCATCGAGATACCTTCAGAATGAGGCGCAACTCTTAAGTAAAAATCAGCTTTAACATCAACACGCATACGATCTTTGGTAATCAGCGCATCTTTCTGTGTTTTTTCAACTTCAATACGCAAGGTGTTCATATTCACAGGGATAGTTTCATGCACCACGGGTAATACGACTGCACCACCATCTTTAACAACTTTTTCACCGCCCATGCCGGTTCTGACAAACGCGATCTCTTTTGTTGCTCGTACATAAAGCTTGGCAAACACTATACCAATGGTGATTAGTGCAACCAGTGCAATGCCTGTCATCGACAAGATAAACAGCATATTTTCCCCAAACAGATATTCCATTTTTATTCCTTATTATTAAATTAATAAATACCCAAACTACCTGAATATGCAGATTCAGAGGCTCGCCCGGATGCCAGATCAAGGCATAACATGAAGAGAATGGTTATTCCCTTTTCAAATGTTATAACGCAGAGCTGGCTTTCGAGCGAACCTCCCTTGGGGCAAGTCGAGAGACGACCATCTTCGGCATTATGAAGTATTGATTTAGAATGCTAAACCTTCAACTTCATGCCTTGAAAATGGTTACCTCTCGACTTGCTGATTCCAGCATCTTTAGGTAGCTTGGGTATTTTTGTCCAAACACTTTTAATATATTGCGCTTGGTATTAGTGTGTAAATTCAATAGCTATCCAGCTGTTTTGCTGTTTTTCAATTAACACTACCTGAGTCCCCTGTTCAAAAACTTGCTGTTCTTGCTCAGGCTCTACCATTACATAGTGTTTTTGATTAAATTCATCATGTAAAACAGCTTCAGCTGCATTACCTTTAGAGGCTTTACCAATCGTAATTGTGGCTAACTTACCGGCAAAAGATGTTGAAGATGATGCTGAACTTTCATTTTTAGGGATGATTTGAGCAATATGTTTACCCAAAAAGCGACTTGCTAAGATAGCCAACAACAGCGTTACGGGCAGGCTGATAATAAGCGTCAAGTTAACAATATAATTTAGTGTCAGACCGGCCACACCGAAACAGGTTAAAAATAGCAGTAACCAAACCAAGAATGGTAACTGATTAAAATACAACCAGCCCAAAAATGCAGTTAAACCACCTGAAGGAAGATCGGCATTTGCATCGACATCAAGATCAATGGGAATTAAATCATCGAATAGGCTAATCAGACTCAGACCAATTAATAAGCCAGCTCCCTCAATTAGCGCTAAGCCGATCACGATAGCCAATGCCAGTGAATAGGGAAGATTAAAATCGGCAACAAAAAATGCTAACAAACTGAATTCCTTTTACGCTGAGTTGATAGTCGCTTTGCATTAACTTTATACTGATTAGCAAGAACGGCTAATCGCTGAAATCAATAATAACAAAACAAAAGCAAAATAATAGCAATGCAAACCAAGAAATTCAGTTACTTGTATCACAAACCATCAAAGCTTCATAAATCACCTTGGTAAGTGGCTATACATATAAATACGGAAGGTGATTTCACTAAGCGATATATACAGATGGATCTGTTTTTGAGATGCTTTTAATAGAGGATGCTAACAAGAATAAAAATATTTCGGTTAAGGTTAAAAGATAACAGCAAAAACAGGAGAGATAGTTTTTGACTATGGAGTTTGGAATCTCATTCCCACGTAAAGCATGGGAACGATAGTTATTCGATTCTTTTTAGTATAGTTGGAAGACGCTTAAACGTAATAAAGCCTGTTCAATCACCTGCGGTGAAACTTTTTCTTGGATTTCTTCGATTTCAAAGTTATTAAATAACTCACCTAAAAACACACATGTATATGTTAATGGTGCAAAAGCAAATAATTTTGGATTTGCAATAAAATCGCATCCGCGTACAGCCATCCAAGCTGAATTATCCTGCGATTTCATAAATTTTGTATCTAAAACAGTCTGTTTTAAATGTGTCAGTAACACTGTTGAATCAAATTGTTTAGCGGAAAATTCAGCACTGAGTGCAGCGACCGAGTTGATCGATTGTTGGTTTGGTAAAATTTTAGTTGTGTGAATGTTGCCCATGATTAATGTCCCCTATGATTTATAATCGAAATAGCGAAACGCTGACATCCATGTTGAAGTTAGACTTATTTAAGTGCTTAAAACCATTTCCGAGGGTTGATAATACACATATATATATATGTTAATATAATGCTTTAAAATAACCAGGTCATAAATAATGAATTATAATATTTTGTGACTCCTGTAAAATATTTCGTGCTTTTTTCTGATTGGAAAACAATAAAAATGGCTAAGCGAAGTTCCTGTTTTATTGAGAGCTGGAAGGCTAAATTATAACTTGAGATTTTTACGTAAACGCTCGCGATAATTTTTCTTTGCTAGTTTTTGCATATCTTCGACTTGATCGCTTTCATCAACAATTTCACGCCCTAATAGGGTTTCGATAGCATCCTCTAAGGTAACCACACCAACCGTTTGACCAAAATGATCTTCCACTAAGAAAAGTTGTTCATGGCGTTTAATAAACAGATCTAATACATTTAGAACGGGAAATTTTTTTGAAATGCGGTAAATGGGTAATTTGACATCTTTTAACTGTTTATCACCTTGCCCATATCGTTCACATTCATATAATTGCCCTTTAATTATCACCCCCGTAACCGTATCAATACTCTCGCTATAGGTAGGAATTCGGGTAAAGATGGCGGTTTGATCAAAACTTAATGCCTCTTTAACGGTTGTTGTTTCACATAACGCATGTACAACTGTACGCGGCGTTAAAATATCTTCAACTTTGACATCGCGTAATTTAAAAATATTCTCCAGCAACTGGTTTTCTTGGGTCACTATCCCCCCTTCTTTATAACTGAGGGCGGTAAATGCCAAAATCTCTTCACGGCTAATAGTTTCATTTTTATTACGGCGAAATAAAGTGGTAACACGCGTTGCTAACCAAACTAACGGAAAAATTATTTTGACTAAAAAAGCAATGATATAAGCGGAAGGCACTGCAAGTTGGCGCCAAAATGTTACACCTAGTGTTTTGGGGATAATTTCAGAAAAGTATAAAATAGCCAATGTCAGTAAAAAAGCAATTAAGGTTTCCCATTGTTCACCATAAACCCGAATCGCTTGTGCCCCGACCCCTGCAGCACCCATCGTATGCGCAAAGGTATTTAAAATCAGAATGCTGGAGATAGACTGATCAAGTTTTCTTTTAGTATTATCTAAGACATCTCCAGCATGTTGATTTTTCTGCTTGGTTTGTGCAATAAAGGTTGCAGTAACTGACAATAACACCGCTTCCAGTACCGAGCATAAAAACGATACACCAATAGCGATAATGATATAGATAACAAGTAATGTCATTTAGCTTTATTACTCTTTTATAAAGTGATTTATAAACATTTTATTTATGCAACAACTCTATTTTTTTAGGTTGTTATCATTGCTCCCAGCTCCCAAACGGTTCAATAAATCAATGGGTATTGGGAATACTATCGTTGCTGTTTTTTCATTGGTTATCTCTGTTAAGGTTTGCATATATCTTAGTTGTACCGCGTTAGGTGCTTTATTTAATACTAAAGCCGCCTCTTTTAATTTCTCAGATGCTTCTAATTCACCAGTTGCATGGATGACTTTTGCCCGTCTAACCCGTTCAGCTTCAGCTTGACGCGCTAATGCACGAATCATGCTTTCATCAAGATCTACATGCTTGACTTCAACGGTTGCTATTTTGATCCCCCAGTTATCAGTCTGTTTATCTAAAATCACTTGAATATCTTTATTTAACCGATCCCGCTCTGCCAATAGTTCATCTAGCTCATGCTGACCTAATACCGAGCGTAATGTGGTTTGTGATAACTGACTGGTCGCTTCTAAATAGCTTTCAACATTGTTGATAGCCATCTGCGGATCAACCACTCTAAAATAGACCACTGCATTAACTTTCACCGAAACATTATCACGCGTGATTAAGTCTTGGGTCGGAACATCTAAAACAATAGTACGTAGATCCACTCTGACCATCTGTTGAAGAATCGGAATTAAAATCACCAAACCGGGACCTTTGACTCTCTCAAAACGGCCCAGAAAATACACCACACCACGCTCATATTCGCGTAACACTCTAAGCATGCTCATCAACAGTGCAACAACAAAAACAACAACACTGGCTATGCTATAAATCATCATGATTTTACTCCTTATTTATAAACTGATTGGCTGTTTGCTGTTTTTCCGGTTCAGATATGGGCATCACCTGTAACCATAACCCGGAGACATTTTGAATAGTGACTTGTTGACCTGAAAATACCGGGGCACTGCTGCGTGCTTGCCAAATTTCCCCGCCAACTTCCACCCACCCCAGTCCTGCATTAAAATCAGCCGTAACTATGGCGAACTGCCCTACCATACAATTAACGCCCGTTGTCACCTTTTTCCGTCTGACTTTCAATAGTAAAGTGATAATCACAAAGGTGAACAAGACAGAGACAAAGGCAAAGCCGGCAATAAGGGGTTTAGCTATCTGAAAAGCAGGTATCTCGCTGTCCATTAAAAAAACAGATCCAAGCACAAATGAGCAAATCCCTCCCAAGCCCAAAATGCCGAAACTAGGGCTAAATGCTTCCGCTATCAATAAAGCAATGCCTAACAAAATAAGCGCTAACCCGGCATAATTTACTGGCAACATTTGTAATGCATACATCCCCAGTAATAAACAGATACCACCTAAAACGCCGGGTAAACCAATACCGGGATTATAAAATTCCAGCAATAAACCATAGATACCTATTAACATCAGAATATAAGCAACATTGGGATTGGTGAGTGTTGCTAAAAATGTATAGCGCCAATCAGGCACACGTTTGATAAACTCAACATCCCCTAACTCCAGCTCAATTAGATCACCTTTGAGCTTTACTTGTCGTCGATCAGCAAGTTTGATCAGTTGCTTAAGATCGTCTGCAATAAAATCAATTACATTTTTTGCCAATGCTTCCTGTGCATCTAAACTGGCGGCCTCTGTAACAGCCTTTTCAGCCCACTTTTCATTGCGACCATGCAACTTTGCCAAACCTTTAATATAGGCAGTAGCATCATTGATCGCTTTTTTCTCATGGGTTGTGTGGGCTGTTACTTTTTTATTGTTTGCGTCTGGCGTTGTGGTCGATTGGATCTCTTTTTCTGCTTGCTCTTTTTCAGGATCCGGTTTACTGCCCTGCATAGCTATTGAAACGGGCGTGGCAGCCCCTAAGTTTGTCGCATTTGCCATCACCGCCAGATGACTGGCCAGTAAAATATAGGTGCCAGCACTGGCCGCACGTGCTCCAGAAGGTCCAACCCAAGTTGCAATCGGTACTGAAGATGTCGTAATGGCGCGGATAATGTCACGCATCGCAGAATCCAATCCGCCCGGTGTATCCATTTTAAGAATGACTAAGCTGGCATTTTGTTGCATGGCTAAATCTAGCTCACGGGTGATATAATCAGAGGAAGCAGGACCAATCGCTCCCTGTACGGGAATAACCCATACCTCTTTGGCGATGCTTGCAGAAGAAAACAGCACAGAAATTAACAACAAACAGACAGGCAAAATTTTCATCAACAGTCCTCCACAAATTCTGTCTATTGTTTAAGCGTAGTACAGTTTTATCCCTCCTAAAAACAAAAAACGCACTGCATGAATAAACAAAACAGTGCGTTGCTATCTTTTTAATTAAACAAATGGCTTTGTTTAATAGTTACTTCATTTTTGGTAAAAGCAGATTTAAAGTAATTGCCACTAAACCACACAGG
>NZ_CEZLMY010000049.1:16181-23060 GCF_983033635.1 Psychromonas sp.
TTACTTCATTTTTGGTAAAAGCAGATTTAAAGTAATTGCCACTAAACCACACAGGCTGACACCTTGTAAACTAAACGCGCCAAAACCAAATGCCATACCGCCGATACCAAACACTAATGTCACAGAAACAATACATAAGTTACGTGGATTAGAGAGATCAACCTGATGACGAATTAAGGTATTCAAACCAACTGATGCGATAGTACCAAACAGTAAAATCATAATGCCACCCATCACGGCTGTTGGAATGGTTTGTAATATCGCCCCAAATTTGCCAACAAATGCCAGACAGATTGCAATCACAGCCGCCCATATCATAATTTTAGGGTTGAAGTTACGCGTTAACATTACCGCACCAGTCACTTCACTATAAGTTGTGTTTGGCGGACCACCAAATAATGATGAAACACTGGTTGCAAGCCCATCACCAAATAATGTGCGGTGCAGCCCCGGTTTTTTAAGAAAATCTTTCCCCGTTACGTTACTGATAGCTAAGATATCCCCAACATGCTCAACCGCTGGTGCAATAGCAACTGGGATCATAAATAATACCGCATGCCAGTTCCATTCGGGTGCAACAAAGTTTGGCATACTAAACCAAGGCGCAGCAACAATTGGCGAGAAATCAAGTACACCAAAGAAAAGTGATAAAAGATAACCGACAATAACACCACAGAAAATAGGTACTAATTTAAAAATACCTTTAGCCATGGTTGATACTAATAACGTTGTTAGCAGTGCGGAAAAAGAGATGATCATCGCTGTATTTTGCTCAATGATAACAAAACTACCGTCACCCGCTTTACCGATTGCCATATTTACCGCAAGTGGTGCTAGCCCTAAGCCAATCACCATAATTACAGGACCGACAACAACTGGCGGCAATAAACGATGAATAAAATCAACACCACGTAGTTTTACGGCATATGACATCAGCATATACACCACACCCGAAACAAATAAACCAGACATAGTTGCTGGTATGCCCCAAGTTTGAATGCCGTAAGCAATCGGCGCTATAAACGCAAATGAAGAGGCTAAAAATATTGGCACTTGTCCTTTTGTTACTAATTGAAATAGTAACGTACCAAGACCTGCTGTAAACAGGGCAACATTAGCATCTAACCCTGTAATTAAAGGCATTAATACCAATGCACCAAATGCCACAAATAACATTTGTGAACCGGCTATAATTTGTTTCACTACATTTAAATTTGCAGTGATATCCTCAACAGGTTCATTTAAGTTCAAATCTAATTCTTGAGCTGAATTAGTCGGCATGTTGTTCTCCAAAATGTTTATCCATTATTTATTACAATAACTGTTTATTTGGTGCCGAAGATCTTATCACCAGCATCACCAAGCCCAGGTACGATGTAGCCGTTCTCGTTAAGGTGATCATCAATTGAAGCTGTGTAAACTTCAATATCAGGATGAGTCTCTTCTAGTGCTTTCAGACCTTCAGGTGCAGCAACAAGAATTAATACTTTAATATTTGTGCAGCCATTTTTTTTAATTAAATCTAAAGTCGAGATCATTGAACCACCTGTTGCAAGCATTGGATCAACAACTAATGCTAAACGCTGGTCAATTTGATTAACTAATTTAGAGAAGTAGGGAACAGGCTCAAGCGTTTCTTCATCACGGTAAATCCCAACAACACTTACTTTTGCACTTGGCATATGCTCTAACACACCATCCATCATGCCCAAGCCTGCACGTAAAATAGGAACAACAGTCGCTTTTTTACCTTTAATTTGTTGTACTTCTATTTGACCGTCCCAACCTTGAATGGTTACATCTTCAAGTTCCAGATCTTTAGTCGCTTCATAGGTTAATAAGCTTGATACTTCACGTGCTAATTCACGGAAACGCTTAGTACTGATATCCCCTTCACGCATTAAACCAAGTTTGTGCTGAACTAATGGATGTTTAACTTCAACTACTTTCATTTTTTTCTCCAAATTAATATAAATTTTAAAATCGAGCAATACTAACAAAACAGCAAACTCAAAAACAGTTAAATTACAATTAATAGCAAATTGATTAATTAATTTCTTAACGGGAAAGAATTTAATCAAATTTACATTATTTTATTATATAAAAAAAGGGCTAAAGATTTTCATCTTTGCCCTTTCGCAAAATCACCTAATACCTTTAATTATTATTTAAATTGGTAGCACCAATTTGATGAATCGACAGATCTGCACCATTGAACTCATCTTCTTCGCTCAAACGAATAGGCATAAACTGGTTCACTGATTTGTAAACAATAAAACCACCAATTAATGCAACTAAAACACCCGCAAGCGAACCAATTAGCTGGCTAGTGAAAGTAACGCCACCTAAACCGGCAAAGCTTTCCAAACCAAAGATACCGGCTGCAATACCCCCCCATAAACCACAGACGCCGTGTAGAGGCCACACACCTAATACATCATCGAAGCTTGTGTATTTATTTTGCACGTAGGTAAATAACCAGACAAACAAACCACCAGCAATTAAGCCGGTCACTAATGCTCCGATTGGATGCATTATATCTGAGCCGGCACATACCGCGACGAGTCCTGCTAATGGTCCATTATGAATGAAACCCGGATCCTTTTTGCCAATAACTAATGAGCTAATAATACCACCGACCATCGCCATTAAAGAGTTTATGGCAACTAAACCGCTAATTCCTTCAATCGCTTGCGCAGACATTACGTTAAAACCAAACCAACCAATTGATAAAATCCAGGCGCCTAATGCTAATAGGGGGATATTTGACGGAGCAAATGCCACCACTTTTCCGCCTCGGTAACGGCCATTTCGGCTACCTAAAACACAAATAGCAGCAAATGCAATCCAACCACCCACCGCATGCACTACAATCGAACCTGCAAAATCATGAAATTTAGCCCCAAAAGTTGCCGACAACCAATCTTGGAAAGCAAAATTATCATTCCAGATAAGACCTTCGAAAAATGGGTAAACTAAAGCAACACATAAAGCGGCCGCGATTAACATAGGATTAAAACGTGCGCGCTCAGCAACACCACCTGAAATAATCGCAGGAATAGCGGCTGCAAATGTCATTAAGAAAAAGAACTTAACTAACTCATAACCGTTATTTTCAGCTAAAACTGCAGCACTATCAAAAAAAGTGACACCGTAAGCTAACCAGTAGCCGAAGAAAAAATAAACCAGTGCCGAAACTCCAAAATCAGACATAATTTTAACTAAGGCATTTACTTGATTTTTATGACGCACTGTACCAACTTCCAAAAATGCAAAGCCGGCATGCATGGCAAAAACCATGATTGCCCCCAATAAAATAAACAGTGTATCGGCACTACTCACCAGTGCAGTTACATGATTTTGAACAGATTCCATTCTTTCCTCTTCTTTCAGTTAAAAAATTAACAAGACCTTAACGTATCAGGTCACAGATTAAAAATATTTTAGCCAGTTAATCGACAAAAAACGACAAAAGCTTACATAAAATCAAAAAACAACGAAATATGGAAAAGTACAAGTTCAATAACAGTTAGCATAAATTAAAAAAAAGCCTGTTACTTTGCTGTAACAGGCTTTCTCTATATCAAAGAATTAGGTATAACTAAACTTTGATTATATGCTGACTCTGATCTAAGCGACTTACACGAGCGCGAATTTTCGCTTCAAGTTGGTCGATGACATTATTATTATCGAAACGCTCTCGTTGTCGTTTACCATCTTCATAATAACCACTTTTATTTTTACCACCGGTAATGCCTAAATCAGAAATTAATGCTTCACCAGGGCCATTGACTACACAACCAATAATGGATACATCAATTGGCGTAATAATATCTTCAAGACGCTCTTCAAGCGCATTTACCGTTGCAATAACATCGAACTCTTGGCGCGAACACGTCGGGCAAGCGATAAAGTTAATGCCGCGACTACGGATACGTAACGATTTTAAAATATCAAACCCGACTTTAATCTCTTCCACAGGATCCGCCGCTAATGAAACGCGAATGGTATCACCAATACCTTGCGCCAGTAACATGCCTAAACCCACAGCAGATTTTACCGAGCCACTGCGCAATCCGCCCGCCTCGGTGATGCCTAAATGCAGAGGCTGTATTATCTGTTTGCCAAGTAACTGATATGACTCTACCGCTAATAGTGCATCAGATGCCTTAACGCTCACTTTAAACTGATCAAAGTTAAGTCGGTCCAAAATATCAACATGACGAAGTGCAGAGTCAACAAGTGCCTGCGCGGTTGGTTCACCATACTTTTCTTGAATATCTGCTTCCAGCGAGCCGCCATTTACACCAATACGAATTGGAATATTTTTATCTCGCGCACAATCAACAACACTACGAATACGCTGTTCATTGCCTATATTACCTGGGTTAATACGCAAACAATCAACGCCATACTCTGCAACTTTTAAGGCGATACGGTAATCAAAATGAATATCGGCAATCAGTGGAATATTTGCCTGTGCTTTAATCTCTTTAAATGCTTCAGCTGCATTCATAGTCGGTACAGAAACACGTACAATATCTGCCCCAACCGCTTCTAGGCGTTTAATTTGCGCAACAGTCGCGGCAACATCCGTGGTTAATGTATTCGTCATTGATTGTACAGTAATGGGTGCATCACCGCCGACAGGAACATTACCGACCATAATCTGTTTTGATACACGACGGATAATTGAAGAAGAATGGCTCATAATGGTTTTACTCTTTGTAGTTCAAGCTTTATTCAGAAATAACGTTTTCAAGATAATTATTGCGGAATACTAAATCGCGTAGTGCGACCCACTGCAAATTCACGTTCTAATATTTTATCTTGGTATTGTATTTCAACGACACTCGGATCGCCTAATTTTAGTTGAAATGGTGCGGCACCATTAACGGTTAATAAAGAACCTTTTTTATATAAATCAAATGCAAGACGTTTACCCCTTGCATCAAAAATTTCCGTCCAGCAGTCCGCAGAAAAAGTTAATTGTAGAGATTCCATGGTAACAGCAGTTTGCTCAAGCATCTGCTCAGGGCTTGTTTTGTCCAGCGAAGCATCATCTGTAATAACTTGCTTGTTTGTTATAAGAGCGTCTTTTTCTGTTGTTTCCTGCATCGTTAAAAGATCAGCTTCAGGCTGCTCTTCAACAACTGCCGCAGCGATCGTTTCTTTGACGATTTCAGCTTCAGTTTGTATTTTATTTTTTGCGACTATATCTGTCGCGGGTACAATATCCGCAGCTTCTGACTCAACACTAATCTCGTCTTTTTCTTGTGCAGCAGTTATTATATTGACTTCAGCAAATGAGCCTTCACTACTGAATTTTGTTTCTTCAATATCTGGATTCACAGGCGTATTTTCAGTGAAGAAACCTTGTTGAAGCGCTAACAGATAGATACAAACAGCTATTATGGTAATTAACAATAACCACAATAACTTGGATCGTTTTTTTACTGGAGGCGGAATTATCATTGGCGAACGCAAGTTTACCTGTGCCTTTTGACACGGAGACAAATCCTGATATTCAATAAATTGGTTGAGTTTATCTAAACCAACTAATTTAGCATAATTAGTAAGATAGCCACGTAAATAAATGGCCGGATATTTTTGACTTTCGATCGTATTATCAAGATCATCTTCAATATCCCGTACCGTGCACATAGCTAAATTTAACTGTTCAGCAACTTCTTCAACGGACAGTGAAGCGAGTAACCTTGCGTCTTGTAATGCTTGCCCAAGTGGGGCTATGATAGTTTGCTCTTGGTTATTCATAGTACTCATGATTCAAATAATCTAAGGCTTGTTGAGATTCAGGAAACTCTTCTAATAATTTCCCCGCGTATTTATTCATACTTGCATTTTTCTCTGTTGCATAACTCAAACGGATCCATTGCCATAAATATTCCGCTGAGGTTTTACTTTTCTTTTGATAATTAAACAGATTTAAACGTGCTGCTTTATAATCTTTTTTGTTGATATTTAAGTTTGCTAAAGAGAGGTTTAAATAGGATTTGTTAGGGTTATGAGATAACGCATATTGATAATAATATAGCGCTTTGTCGAGCACACCAGCCTTCTCAGAACAAACACCTGCATTTTCATAAGTATTAGCAACTGCAGAATAAGTTGACTGCTCCAAAGCGGTTAAAAAGGCATCTTCAGCTTCTTGATAGCGCGCTTGTTTGCATAAAAACGTACCGTAATTATTGTAAGTATCCGGGTTTTCACTATCAAGTGACAAGGATTTTTTATATAGCGCCTCTGCTTTATCATATTCCTTTACGCGTTGATAATAATAAGCAAAAATACGATAAATATTGGCATCATCTGGTTGGTATTCTAAGGCTTTTTCAATATTTTCTTTGGCCTGCTGCATATTGTTTCTTTGCAGATAGAGAAGCGCTAATTTAACACGGGTATCGGCAGCACCTTGAGGATCAAAAGCCATTTTTTGCCCAGCACCGGCATTTTTTGTGGTAACGGATGTTTCCGTCGATACACAAGCAGAAAGCAATACAATAAATGAAATAATAACAAGAGTTTGGCGCATAAATTCCTCAATTAACAAAACCGGCTCACACAAACTTTGTGTAAAACAGGCGTTACTACATTGTGAACGATATTGCACCCGGTTGCATCCGTTTTTTGGTGGTTATTGAACCTCGATCATTGCATTATACCCATGATACCTCAAGGTGCTTTATCAGGACTCTGCTCGGAGACCAGAATAAGGCACAGTATGAGGGCCTTTCGAGCGATTAACTGCGTTAATCCTCTATCGGTAGATGTAAATGCAAGCATTTAACATCTTGAATGGTTGCTCCCTTATCGAATGCTGTAACGCAATACTGGTTTTCGAGCTGAGCCCCCGCAGGG
>NZ_CEZLMY010000050.1:0-22574 GCF_983033635.1 Psychromonas sp.
GAATTTAACTTGTAAATTAAATGGTTAGTTACGATTTGAAAAATGGGATAGGTGTCACGACTTTTAGTACATAGTGAGACCTATAAAGCTGTTATACAAAATTAAGGAAAATTCAGTGGATGTTACAAATGCTGTAGGGAACAGTATCACCACAAATCTTGGTGATCTTGAAATTATTAAATTTTTGGGAAAGGGAAAGTCTGGATATTCATACTTAGCTCAAAACTCAGAACATCAATACGTAGTCAAACTCATGCACTATGAACCATGTGCCTATTACTCATTTGGTGATGCAAATAAAGTAGAGCTTGAAGTTTCCGCGTATAAAAACTTGGAAAATTCTGGAATTCAAATCCCTAAGCTTCTTGATGTAAACGTTGAAAATAATTATCTCATCAAAGAATATATTGATGGCAATCTTGTTACAGAATTAATAATTGAAGACTCTCTTCCTGATTTATGTATTGAACAAGTTTGTGGTATGTCAAAGGCTCTTAAATCGCTAGGTTTGAATATAGATTATTTCCCCGATAATTTTGTATTGAGCAATGGCATCCTTTATTACGTTGATTATGAGCATAATCCATATGATGAAAAGTGGGATTTGACCAACTGGGGTTTGTACTATTGGGCAAATACAAAGGGTATGAAAGCTTACAAACAAACGAAAGATCCAACTCAAATCAACGAATGCGCTAATTCTGGTGTACCAATAAAACAGCCATTCGCAGACATAGTAAATTCTTGGGTCAGAATTTATTGTTAAGGTGTATAGGCTTGGTGAGCTAATTTAATATAACAAGGAAAAAACAACTGCCCCCAATTATGGAGCAACTTGTAGCACGCACATAAGGAGCTTATCTGTATGCTTGAAGAATTTGGACCTTCTCTCTATGTAGCCGAGGGGCCGACCGTATCGTTTTACGGCTTTCCATATCCCACCCGTATGGTAGTGGTGCGCCTTTCTGACGGTGACGTTTGGTTATGGTCACCAATCGCCCTGACCGACGAGCTGGCAAGCTCGGTTGAGGCTATCGGACCCGTGCGCCACATCGTATCGCCGAACAAAATACATCATCTATTCTTGGAAGAGTGGGCTGAGCGATGGCCTGGTGCGCGCCTGTATGCACCGCCTGGTCTTGCCCGTAAGAAGCCGGAAGTTCACTTTAATGCTGAGCTTCGCGATGAACCAGAACCGGCTTGGCTAGCGGACATCGATCAAGTGATTTTTCGTGGTTCATTGGCAATGGAAGAAGTTGTGTTCTTCCATCGAGCGTCTCGTACCGCGATCATTTGCGACCTCATCCAACGACATGAGCAAGAAAAAATGTCAGGCTGGAAAGGTAAGCTTATGCAGTTAGATGGCTTGGTTGGTGCGCAAGGAAGTACTCCTCGGGAGTGGAGAGCTAGCTTTCTTTGTCGCGGCCCCGCCCGTGCTGCTCGTCAGAAAGTGCTTGACTGGAGTCCCGTCCGGCTACTAATTGCACACGGCGAATGCGAACAAGCCGGGGCAACAGAGATTATTAGGAAGTCGCTGAGCTGGATCTAAAATGTTTGTCTCGTACCGTTAGCGGGTGGTCCTAGTGTATTCCGATAACATAGACAACCGTCATTTTCGGCACGTGCAATATGTTGCTACATAACCAGCGAATGCAGTGGACACTACAAGCGCCACTGATTCGGACGTTATGTTTACTTCGTAATCTGTTACATATATAGATTACGAAAATATTTTATTATTGAGGTCAATATGAAAAAAATAATAATATCTATTTTTGCTGTTTTACTACTCTCTGGCTGTGCTGGACCTAAGTTTGTTGCTAATCCAATAAATGAAGTTAATAGAACAACTGAAATCACAGTTGTTCAAGATAATGCTACTCGTGAAGTTTTCTTAGATACGATTGAATCGTGGTGTTTAGATAATAGTTATGAGTGTAATGTCGTACCTGATAGATCTAAGCACGTTCCAGAAGAGCTCACTATCAACTATGTATCAAAGTGGAGTTGGGATTTAAGCACCTTCATTGCTGATGCAAAAGTTAAGGCGTATAAAAATAAAACGTTAGTTGGGGAGGTTGAATTTAAGGCACCCAACTCCTTAAATACTGCAAAATATGGCGATGATGAAAAAAGAATTGAGGCAATGATGCAGTTATTATTTGGTTCTATGACTGAAGCAGATGCAAATAAGAAACTATCATCTAGAGAATTTTAATTACATTTTGGCAAACATAACAAGGCAATAGTTAGGAATTTTTCTGGAGGTTAAATTGGCTACAACGTTTGAAAAAACACTGGTAATTGGCATATCAGCAACAGCATTATTTGATTTATCTGATTCAGATAAATTGTTTCAAAAAGAGTTTGCTAAAAACCCACATAAAGGAATGGAAACTTATAAACAACATATGTTGGAAAATGAAGATCTTCCTTTAGACGAGGGTATAGGATTTCCGTTAGTACGTGCACTTTTAAGTTTAAATTCATACCAAAAAGAAGATGAGTCTCCATTAGTTGAAGTTGTGGTTATGTCTCGAAATAGTCCTGAAACAGGAATCAGAGTATTAAATGCTATAAGGAGCCACAATTTAAACATAACTCGTTCTGCATTCACCGCAGGCGAGTCTAGCGCAGACTACCTAGAAGCTTTTGAAGTAGACCTATTTCTAACTACAAATGAAAGCGATGCTCAAAAAGTTATAGATAGTGGTTCCTGTTCCTCTGCTGTGCTTTCAATACCACCTACATATAAATGCGATATACCAGATGGGCAAGTAAGGATTGCTTTTGATGGTGATGCTGTAATTTTTGATGAAACAAGTGAACTTGTATATAAAAAATCTGGTATGGAAGCTTTCCATGAGCATGAAAATATATCTCAAGACATCCCTATGAATGAAGGACCTTTTGCCAAATTTCTTATCAAACTTGCAAAGTTGCAGGTAAGACTCCCAATGAGCATTGAATTATCTCCAGTCCGTATTGCCATTGTTACTGCGAGAAATAGTCCGTCAGAAATGCGAGTTATTAAAACTCTGAGAAGCTGGGGGGTTTATGTTGATGAGGCTTTCTTCTTAGGTGGTGTTGAGAAAAGTAATATATTGAAAGCATTTAAAGCTCATATCTTTTTCGACGATCAAGATGTTCACTTAAAGCATTCATCTTTGGTTGTTCCATGCGGAAAAGTTTTATATAAAACTAACTCTCCTTTGAATAAATTAAAGAAAGAAAAAGAGACTAAGTCGAATTAATCAATTGAAGAGAAAACTAACGAAGCAATTAAATCGGGGGAATATCACTAAAAAAAGCTGTGGAGTCGCATCCTGCCCTTTGCCTATATAAACCAACCGTTTCGGCTAGCGTATTGCTTTCCGTTTACGTTTTTCTTGGCTGAGAAATAACTTTAGCAAAGGAAATCATGGCGAGAATTGAACGCCAGTTCAGGCTCATGAGCGGGCTAAGCTCTGCGTACTGAGATCTTCAAGCAAAAAGGTAATTGAATAAACAGGAGAATAATAAACTGGGCAGTCCATTGGTGAACTGAGTATTTGTAAAGAAAAGTGTTGGGGTATTAGTGAGCGAGGCTCAAGGAGGTTATTTGTTGAAAAGCTTCAAGCTGCCATAAAAAAAGCGGAGAGGTTTACTCTTTATAGAGTATAAAAAGTCCCTTCCGCTGCTATATTAATTTTTGAAGTTCGGTTTTCTCTAACCAGTCCAACTTCCATTATTTTCTAAAGAAACGAAGATTAAACTTACGTTTGTTGCTCTTGTTCTTGTTCTTGCTAGTCGTGCTAGTCGTGCTGTTGCTATATGCTAAAAAGTTTTGACCTGTGTAAAAAGATTGCATATCCATAATAATTTCCTCTTATAATTTTTAGTTAGTGTCCCTAGTGGACGGAATAAATGTAACCTAGATCACACTTTTACGCAAACAAAAACTGAAAGAAAGTTACAAATAACCACAACTAACCACACTAAAAAGAATCGAAAACAGCCAAAATGTGACGCCAAGCATTTAATTTTGTACTTTTATTACACAATAAGCCATTTTCAGCTATCGACCTCTAACAACAGACGGATATACTTTTACTTTCCAATATTCTCCATCAATATACCTTCTTTGCACTGTAAACTGTGTTTCCTTTGCTCAGCATCACATCAGATGTTAACTAATCGATTCTGGGCAAAACCACCGGCAAATAAAATTAAACCAGCAACTAGCAAGCAAAAGCCTGCAAACAGGGAGATTATCCAGATATATTGTTTTAGGATTAAAGCTGGAGAGGAATAACGGTGAGGCTTTATAGGCAAGGCCAATTGTCGGTTTAAATATCAGACAATTGGCGTGGAGTTATTTAACGCTTAAAGAATTGCTGCAACCTTTTGTTTCAGACAATCTGACCAGACACCAACCTGTACCTGACCGATATGCTGCTTTTGTAATAACAACATAGCTAATCTTGACTGACCGATACCGCCACCAATAGTCTGTGGCAATTTAGACTCTAATAACATCTTGTGCCAGTCTAACTCTAATCTATCAAGATCACCGGTGATTTTAAGCTGCTTTTGCAAGGCTTCAGGACTAACACGTATGCCCATAGAAGATATTTCAAATACATCTTCTAAAATCGGGTTCCATACTAAAATATCACCGTTTAATCCGGCGTATTTATCACAGGTTGCACTTGACCAGTCATCGTAATCCGGTGCACGTACATCATGAATTTCACCATCAGATAACAGACCGCCGATACCGATTAAAAATACCGCGCCGAACTCTTTAACAGCGGCTCTTTCGCGCTCTTTAGATGACAGTTCAGGATGCTGTTCCAGCAGCTGTTGAGAGTGGATAAAAGTAATCGTTTCCGGTAAAAACGGCTTTAGAGCATACAACTTATCCAGTTGAGATTCAGTTTCTTTAATTGCGCTATACAGCGTGCTGACCGTTTCTTTTAGGAAATCTAAACAACGCTCTGAGCTTTCACAAATCACTCTCTCCCAATCCCATTGATCAACATAAACAGAATGAATCGGGCTTAACTCCTCTTCATCAGGGCGCAGTGCTTTCATATGCGTATAAATACCTTCACCAGCACTGAAACCATGCTCAGCTAATGTTTTACGTTTCCATTTAGCTAATGAGTGCACCACTTCGTAATCCTGCTCCTGCTCAGGTAGTGACTTTACTTTAACCGAAACTGCTTTTTCATGACCGCTTAGATTGTCTTGAATGCCATCACCCACTTTCGCTAAAATTGGTGCTTGTACTTCAATCAGCCCTAATTTTTGTTCCAGTTGAGATGAAAAAATCTGCTTGGCTTTACTGATTTGCTGTTGGCTTTGAATGTATTGGCTAGTCATAATTTTATTTCTCTATAAATAATTTTAAGCGGTAATTTGGTTAACAAGTTGATAGATATAATTACCTAATTAGACACAAAGCTCAACATCCACCAACAAAAATAGCTTTACACAAAAAGAATCATCAATAGAATGAACAATTAACTGATAAATCAATAATTACAGGTAGGGAATATGACGGTAAATTATGAGATCGATAATTTAGATAAAGAGATACTTAATGCATTATCTGAAAATGCACGTATTCCCTACGCGGAATTGGCTAAAAACTGTGCGGTGAGTGCCGGTACAATTCATGTCCGAATAGAAAAGATGAAACAGGCGGGAATTATTGAAGGAACAAAAGTATCTATTAATGCGAAAGCGCTTGGTTATGATGTCTGCTGTTTTATTGGTATTAATCTGAAAAACGCTAAAGATTACCCGGATACCATTAAAAGATTAGAAGCACTTGAAGAAGTGGTTGAGGCTTATTACACCACGGGTAACTACAGTATTTTTATTAAGCTGATGACGCGCTCAATCGATCATCTGCAGATGACTCTGATTAATAAAGTGCAGGCGATTGAAGCGATTCAATCGACCGAAACCTTAATATCATTACAAAACCCCATTAAACGGGATGTATTGCCTTAAAATTGGGGTATAAAGCAGTAAATTAACTGCTTAGGTTTTGCAGTTACGGGAAAAGCTTAACACCTTCTCTCCGACTTTTATTTTAATAAATACAGTTAAATAAAAACAGATGCAGCTGATTGGCTTTATCAAGACGTACATCTTCTTGTACTTCTTCATCAAGTGCATTTTTATACTCTTGATAAGCAGAGCTATTTAGCAACTGCGCTTCAAACTTTTTACTCGCACTTTGTCTATCAGTAGAAACTAAAATTAAATTTCTAAGCTTTTCCAACTCGCCAAAGTCAAACCAAATACCTTCACAACTAGGACATCTATCAACTTCAATTTCATTACCGGAGCCATAAAAGTTTCTGCTCATAATAACGCCAGTACATTTTGGACAATCAATATGCTTACTTAAATCCAATGCAGGCGGGGTAAACTGCTTAAGGTGATGAACTAACAATCCTCCGCGTATTTTTGTTTTCTGATCGAACTTTTCTACTTCATGACTATCAAAAAACACACCACCGCACTCTTCTGAAATATCAACTGTAATACCACCCACTTTAACGGGTTTTAAATCAGCGCCAGTTCTTGGACATTTCATATGACTTCCTTTTTCAAAATTAAACCGCTTATATTTTGATTATGCCATTTATAAACTAAGCGGTACAACAGAGCAGCTGACATTTTATTGATCTAACTGTAACAGTATTTAATCAGGTGCTTTAAAAACAGCTGAGAAAACAGATTTTTCACACTTTATTTAAATAAATAGCATTACAAATGAGCACTTTTAATTAATCAGTTGCTCTCCAAACTGCATTAGCGCGAGGGGCGGCGGGAAAGGTATGAAAGCCATCTAACTAGTGTAGTTTTTAATGAAATGCTCGGCTCCCGGTCTTTTTAGATATTCAGTCTTTGCCTTCACAAATATGAGCAAATCACCCGTTTAATCACGCCAACTTTACTTTTTAAATTCAAAAACTTGATGTAAGCATCATTAAAAAGATGACGGCTGGGTAGGATGAACAGCAATCCGCAATCCTTGTAAAAACATCAGTTTAATTCATTTACTCCAGAGAGACATTATGAAACAGATAAACGTTTACCAACCTTTCTTGATTTCAAGTTTCCAAAGAAGCCATACCCTTACTTTAAGTGATATGAAATGGGCCGCATTTGAGCAGCATGACTTTTTGGGTGATGGAGAAGACTGGGCCCTGCTGATAGAAAACCTGCTGACGGAAAAAAATCCGGAGCTGCTGTCAAAACTCACCTTTGGCGATGAGACTATGATGTTTTGTATCCGCAGTGAAGATAAAGATGCATTGCACGAAATTGCAGAAATGGTTTTTGCATTTTACGAAGATGAGACTTTATTAGATGCGCATATTGCACAATATGCCCAGTATGAATTTGAACCTAATATTGCTTAAACGGCTTACACCTGTCATTGTCGAATTGTTTCAGCCTCGTTCCCGCAGAGAACACGGGAACGAGGAATTCAAAAAAGAGAGCTGCCGGCTCTCTAGTTAGCTGGCAAGGGAATTGCCTATAAATCACAACTTGATATGAGCACCGACCTGCAGAGCGCTAACACAGTTGAAATATTAATAACACCCAGACAGAACTGTTTATGGTCAGCCCTAACTGAAAATCGGTTACGCCGGCGGCATTAGCGCTTCGTGATATGCTGCGCGCAAAAATTGCTCAAACTTTAAATACTGATTTATTTAAGTGAATATGCAGTTCCATAATCAAAGCGCAATAGCACTGCCGCACACTCCTACTTACCGCGTTTTGAGAGCCGATACCCTATGGTGTTTCCCCCACCAGCGTTTTTAAACGCCAGCTGAAATTAGCCTGATCTTTAAAACCTCCCTGCAGCGCAATATCCTGAATAGACCAGTGCAGAAACTATAACGACTGCTTGGCCTGTTCAATACGCAACTCCTATAAATAGTGCGAGGGTATTCAGACAGCTGTTTTGGGCGCTTTGCTGCTGCAGTTACGCTGCATTAGGTGCTGTTTTTAATGCTTTAGGAGGAGCTGGTAAAAGCCCGGTTAACCATTGTGCGTATGTTTAAAAAATTCTGCTTAATTAATTTAAGCGAAGCAAAAACAGTCTGAACTGCTTTAGCCTCTCTTATGTTAAGGGGCTTATTTTTAGCATTCCTGCTGTAAAAAAACACCTGTTACCCTGCTCACATAATTAGTTCATTTGCGTTGAATTTCTGTTAAAATCACGCTCCAAATTAGTAGGAGATTTATTTATGACAGACAATAGCCAAATTAAAGTGATCGTCGGAATGTCCGGCGGTGTTGATTCATCCGTATCTGCGTATTTATTACAGCAACAGGGGTACCAGGTTGAAGGGCTATTTATGAAAAACTGGGAAGAGGACGATACTGACCAGTATTGTGCCGCAGCCCAAGACCTTCAAGATGCGCAGGCAGTCTGTGATAAATTAGGCATCCACCTACACACTATCAATTTTGCAGCTGAATACTGGGATAATGTATTTGAGCATTTTCTTGCGGAATACAAAGCTGGCCGTACCCCTAATCCTGATATCATGTGTAACAAAGAGATTAAATTCAAAGCATTTTTAGAATTTGCAGCTGAAGATCTTGGTGCCGATTATATTGCTACAGGTCATTACGTGCGTCGCCGTGAAACTGATGGCCATGTGCAGCTGTTACGTGGACTCGATAATAATAAAGACCAAAGCTACTTCCTGTATGCGGTTGGTGAAAAACAAATAGCTAAAACCCTGTTCCCTGTTGGTGAATTAGAAAAACCAGAAGTACGCCGTATTGCCGAAGAGCAGGATTTAATTACTCATAATAAAAAAGACAGCACTGGCATCTGCTTTATTGGTGAGCGTAAATTTACCGATTTTTTACAAGAGTACTTACCGGCACAACCGGGTGATATTGTCACTCCAACAGGAGAAGTGATTGGCCAACATCAAGGGCTGATGTATCACACACTTGGTCAACGTAAAGGTTTAGGTATCGGTGGATTACAGAATTCAAATGAAAATCCCTGGTACGTAGTTGGCAAAGATATGAAAAATAATCGTTTATTAGTCGCACAAGGTGCGGATCACCCTGCGCTATTTTCTTACGGTCTAATTGCTAAACAGTGTGACTGGGTAGATCGCCGCGTTAAAAGTGAAAGCTTTAAATGCACAGTGAAAACCCGTTATCGCCAACAAGATATAGCTTGTACCGTGACACCTATTGATGACGATACCTTAAAAGTGATTTTCGATGAACCGCAAGCAGCCGTCACACCGGGGCAATCTGCGGTATTTTATCAAAATGAAATCTGCTTAGGCGGTGCAATTATCGAGCAGCATTTACAAAAATAGCGCTATTAAAAATAACAAACAGAGAGCCCTTATGTCATTTCATAATTTACCATCTCGTAGTCTCGCCTTTGCAGCTATGTGCCAGGCTGCCTACTTAGTTGACAAAATCGCGACGAAAGGTTTGTGTCCAGATGCCGTCGCATTTGATGCATCACTGCGCTCCATTATGCGCACCGAGAGTGATTCGCCATTAGATATTTTTGGTGGTTATGAATCACTGGAAGTGGGTTTTAAAAGCATGCTGGAACAACTCGACAATGCCAGTAAAACACGCAATATGCAGGTCACTAAATACGTAATTGGCATGATTGCCCTTGAGAAAAAACTAAGCGCTAACGGTGCAAGCTTAAATCTGCTTGCTGAGCGTCTCAATCAAGTACAACGCCAGCTTGCCCATTTTGAAATTGATGACAGCAGCGTATTAAGCAATTTAAACTCGATTTATAAAGACCTAATCAGTAACTTAGGTCCAAAAATTCAAGTTAATGGTAATCCGTCTTGCTTGCAACAAGAGCAGACTCAGCATAAAATCCGCGCACTGTTATTAGCTGGTGTTCGTGCGGCTGTTTTATGGCGCCAAATTGGCGGCAAACGCCGTCAACTTGTGTTTTCGCGTAAAGCGATGATTCATCAGACCAAACAAAATTTACACCGCGTTTAACAGATATAATTATTCGATTTAAACAACCTACTTTTATTTAGGAGCAACAAATGGAACTTTCAGGACTAACAGCTGTATCACCAGTTGACGGCCGTTACGGTAGCAAAACAGCAATTTTACGCGATATTTTCAGTGAGTTTGGTTTAATCAAATTCCGCGTACAAGTTGAAGTTCGCTGGTTACAAAAACTAGCGCAAACTGACGGTATTGCAGAAGTTCCTGCTTTCTCTGATGCGGCTAACGCACATCTTGATGCAATTGTTGCTAACTTCAGCGAAGCTGATGCACAACGTGTTAAAGATATTGAAGCAACAACTAACCATGATGTAAAAGCTGTTGAGTACTTCTTAAAAGAAAAAGTAGCAGATGTTGCTGAATTGAATGCGGTTTCTGAATTTATTCACTTCGCATGTACTTCTGAAGATATCAATAACCTGTCTCACGCATTAATGCTGGGCACAGCAAAAACTGAGGTTATTCTTCCTTACTGCAATAAAATCGTTGATGCTATTAAAGCAAAAGCTCAAGAATACAAAGCGATGCCGATGATGTCTCGTACACACGGTCAGCCGGCTTCACCAACAACACTTGGTAAAGAGATGGCTAACGTGGCAGTACGTTTACAACGTCAAGTTAAACAGATCGAAGCAACTGAAGTGTTAGGTAAAACTAACGGCGCAGTAGGTAACTACAACGCTCACCTTAGTGCTTACCCTGAACTTGACTGGCAGGGTTTTGCAGAAGAGTTTGTAACTAGCCTTGGTGTTACATTTAATGCTTACACTACGCAAATCGAACCGCATGATTACATCGCTGAGCTGTTTGATGCGATTGCACGTTTCAATACTATTCTTTTAGATTTTGACCGTGACGTTTGGGGTTATATCTGCCTTGGTCACTTCAAACAAAAGACTATCGCTGGTGAAATCGGCTCTTCAACTATGCCGCATAAAGTTAACCCGATTGATTTTGAAAACTCGGAAGGTAACTTAGGTTTAGCCAATGCTATCTTTGATCACCTGGCTGCGAAACTGCCTGTGTCTCGCTGGCAGCGTGATTTAACAGATTCAACTGTATTACGTAACCTTGGTGTTGCTATCGGTTATTCTGTTATCGCTTATGAATCAAGCCTTAAAGGTATCAGCAAGTTAGAAGCAAACGAAAAAAACATGCTCAAAGACTTAGATTCAAACTGGGAAGTATTGGCTGAGCCAATCCAAACAGTTATGCGCCGTTACGGCATCGAAAAACCATACGAAAAACTAAAAGAGCTAACACGTGGTAAACGTGTAGACGGCCCGGGTATGGCACAGTTTATCGATACACTTGCACTAACTGATGCAGTAAAAGCGGAACTTAAAGCGATGACGCCGGCTAACTACATAGGTCAGGCAATCGAGCTAGTAGAAAAACTAGTCGACTAAGCTCGCATATAATGAGTTTATTTAAGGCAACCCTCGGGTTGCCTTTTTTGTATGCTCTATAATGTTTCTATTACTTTTTTTTCGCGAGGTTTTTATGTTCGAACTCAATTTAGATATCAGCCATTTTCTCGATAGCTGCTGGCAGAAAAAACCAACAGTTATTAAACAAGGATTTATCGACTTTGAAGATCCAATTTTGCCTGATGAAATTGCCGGATTGGCAATGGAAGAGGAGATTGAAAGCCGCCTTGTTTATAAAACCGATAACAAATGGAAAGCAGAATCGGGTCCGTTTGCAAGCTTTGAAAAACTGGAAAATGATGGCGCGAGCTTACTTATTCAAGCGGTTGATCACTGGCATGAAGAGGCACAAACATTAGTGCGCCCTTTCCGTTTTTTACCGAACTGGCGTATTGATGATCTGATGATCAGTTATTCAACACCTAAAGGTGGTGTTGGCCCGCATATTGATAATTACGATGTATTTATTATTCAAGGTTTAGGCAAACGTCACTGGCGTGTAGGTGATAAAGTGGCGATGCGTGAATTTGCAGCGCACGGTGCGCTTAAGCATTGTGAAGCCTTTGATGCGATTATTGATGTAATCCTTGAACCCGGTGATATCTTGTATATCCCCTGCGGTTTCCCACATGAAGGTTATGCGGTTGAGCCGTCAATGAATTACAGCGTTGGTTTCCGCGCTCCGGATCAAAATGATCTGTTAAGCAGTTTTGCAGATTACTGCCTCGACAGTAATGAAGTGCCTGAACGATACCTGGATCGTGCGATGCAGCTGCGTGAGAAACCGGGGCAAATTGAAGCACAAGAATTGAATGAATTGCACCGCATAATGCTGGCCAAATGCCAGACACCCGATGCCCTTATTCCTTGGTTCGGGGAAATGATCAGTGAAGCAAAACATGACTTGGATATTGCTGAACTTGAACAACCGCACAGCACTAAGGAGATACTTAACTTCTTTGAAGAAGGTGCGCAATTTACCCGTTTAGGCGGATTACGAGCCGTATATTTTCAACAATTACCCGCTTTACTGTTTATCAATGGCGAGCAGTTTAGCTGTGAAGGTTTTACTGAATTAGGTCATCACCTTTGTGATCAGGATGAAGTGGGCAGTGAATTACTTGAACTGCTAAACGAAGATAACAGCGCGTTAAACCTGTTTACACAGCTTGTAAATCTCGGTTACTGGTACGCAATCTAAAGGAAACAATAGAACGGCTAACTGCTGTTAGCCGTTCTTTATGTTATTAAGCAAGAAACAACTGATATCCACCTAAAGAGCATGAAATCCCCCCCACCAGCGACATAAATACCCCCGGTAAATAATACAAAACAGTACGGCATTTATCATAGGATAAAAGCTTTTGTGCTACCCGTGCATAAATCAACATAATGGCCATATCAATCACCGCCCATAGCCCTAAGAAAATAACCGATTGTTGCAGAAACGATTCAGTTGCAATAATAAATGACGGTAAAAATGCTAAGAAGAATAAAATATCTTTAGGGTTGGATAATCCGACTTTCATGGTTCGCCAAAAACAGTGATTATGATGAGATTTAATTTTATCGAGATATGCTTTACTGGTTAATATCGACACACCCAGATAGATAAGATACAAACCGCCAACCACTCGTCCCCACTCTAAAATATTTTCATCAATAGCCAAGGCAAGACTTAATAACATTAAAGAAATCGATAATAACAACAATGCTGATATCGCGCCGCCGTAAATAGTGCCTGTCGGCCAACCATGTTTTGAATCAGAAATGATTAAAGCAATAACAGGACCGGGTGAAGATATTAATAAAGCGATGGAAACAGCGTAAGTAAGATAAACAGAAAACACCAATTATTCCTAGAAATATGAGTTGAACAAAAATATACAGTTTATCACTACCTTATAGACAGGTTAAGCAATCACTCGCCGTGACAGCCAGTATTTAGCTTTCCAATAGATATTTTCTAAGGATGAAATCAACTTACTTTTGCTCGCTGATGCGTACAAAAACACACAATTTTCACACAATTTTCACACAATTAGCAAAAATGAAAAATACACTTTAAAATCAACGTGTTAATTAATTTTTGATTCTTCATTTTTATACCACACTGCCTTCATATACTTACTCTAAGTCAAAAGTTAAGTTTTACCCGGCAAATACACAGGAGTGTTATTATGAAATATAGAATATTGATATTTATCCAGGCTGCTTTAATATCCAGCCTTTTCGGATGCGGCTCAACTAGTACTTCAGACTCTGAAGTCACTGACAGCACCGAGCCTACAACCATAGAGCCACCAGCTTCCGGCGCTGCAACCGTCGAATCACCAGCCTCCGGTGCGACAACCGTCGAGCCGCCAGCCTCAGGCGCTTTTACTATGCAGCAGACCCTCTCTGACGGCGCGCAACGCACTACGCTCGCCTTTGCGGGGTTAGGTATGATAACCGGCAATCTGGGGGCGCAATCATTTTTTCCTCCCGGTAAAGTAGCCGACTACTGGGGCTTTCAGTATCTGCGTGATAATGATCCGGACGGCATGGGCCACAATACAAGTTTCTTAACCAGGATCGCCGCCAATGTTCTTTATATTCTGGACGATGCGCAGTTAGAAGTACTGACAGATCTCGCTGGCAGTCAGGTCAGTCAGATCAATGAATACGCCTACAAACGCTACCCAATGATGCAGGCTTTTCGCAGGCTGCTCGATACAGACTTACCCTTTGGCACTTCAGCTCTGAGCCAGACTGAAATTAAACAGGTTTCCAAAGAGCTCTACCAGCTAGACGGCCAAATCAGTTATGATCGCGCAGTCGTTTTCGCAGAATTATATAGAAGCATGAGCGCCAGCCAGTTAAGCTATCTTGATGATATGAAAGGTGTCGGCTGGGAATCATGGCCGGAGATCGACGAATCCCAGTTCAAGGATAGAATTAAAGGACTCTCTCATGACGAGTCGGTAGCTGTAATGACCTACGCAGGAGATCTGTTTAGCTGGTATGCAGGCTCTCTTGAAGCGGACAGCTATTTTTGTCCCGAGCGTCAAGGTACATATTACGGTTCTTTTTACATTAAAGATGCGCCCGCTATCGGCGTTGAAGGTTACAACATTAATGAACAGTTAACCGCAACGGCAGGCCGCGCTCTAAGTGACAGCACAGAAGGTTACGTTTCTTCGGATCAGGCGGCGCTAGTCTCCAGCCTGGTTGATACCCAGCGCAGCAACCTGTATTCCGGCAGTTCAAACATAGTGCAAGCCAGAACCGATATTTCTACCGCCCTTCGCAGCCTCATCACAGAAGCTGAGCTTTCAGAAGCCTTCAAGGACGCAGTACTGGCTGAGGTACTGGAAAAATCAGGGAGTTATGGTGAGCTGGATGGAGAAAATAATTTCCACTACGCCACTGTCTTTGCAGAGCTCTATCACTCTTTAACAAGCGGGCAGATGGAACAATTAACGACGCTGAGACAAGAGATCATGTCGGGTACCTATGACGACGGAACGCCTTTTGATTTTTCTATATCCACAACACTGTTTCTTTACTCCGCAGAGATTAGCGACAGCTCAATTATTGACAGCTACCTTTCAGACAGCGACGCTCTGTTTGAATAATAGTTGTACAAACCGGCTGGCAGCATCTGCATCTATTGAACAATTCTCAGTTTGATAGATGCAGGCACCGCTGATATCGACAGCACTTATACCATTTTAATTAATATAACGGCTCATACGGGTCACACGAATAATCACCAGGAGTATTAAAATGAAGCAATTTATTATCCTTTTCAGCATAGCTGCCGCCTCACTTATGCTGATAATAACCCCGGCGCAGGCGCAAGAATCAGTTAACAATAATTCTGAACAGGTAACTCAGGATCAGACTGCTAATAAACCAGAGGAGAAAATGCGCCAGGGAGGCAAACCGCCGCAAACGGCAATAGATGCCTGCGTCGATCAAACGGCGCAAACAAAATGCAGCTTTCAGGGGCCTAAAGAACTAGAATTTGGTGTATGTGAAGATACCCCCGACAAGAAATATTTTGCCTGTAAACCCGATCGGAATAACATTAAATGATATTGAACTGAAAATGATATAATCAGCGCTATGATTAATAATCACAGCGCTGATTAATTTCACATTAACAGGGGATGCTTTTTGAAACTGCAGCATAAATTCTTTTTGGCATTCTTTGTCACTAATCTTGGCATAGTTGTACTGCTGCTGGCGGCAATCAGTCTGAGTTTATCCTCTAACTTTAATCATTTTGTCAATGAAGCAGAATATCAACATATTAAAGACTCAATCATGCAGTTAAGCGCTTCATACCAGATCAGCAATAGCTGGCAGCCGATCATTAACAACGTACAGATTTGACGTGATATTGTCGACCCCGGACAAGCGCGCCCCCCTTCACCAGTCGCCCCTAAAAATGATCGGCCAGGCAGATCTTTTCAGGAGCAGGATAATCGTAGGCATGACCGCCCGCAGCAAAATAAGGCGACTCAAAAAGAGAGACCGCCAAAGCGAGAAGCTGCCCGAGAAAAACGGGATAACCCCGCTAATTTTCTCAAAACGGGTCAGCGAATGAGTTTATATGACAGCAGTAAAAAAGTTATTGTCGGCCGGAAAGAGCTCAATCAGCATAAACGGATTGAACCAATAAGCGTCGCCGGAAAAACAGTAGGCTGGATAGGATTAGCTCCTTCAAATGCCATTAAAGACAGCCCTGCCGGTGAATTTTTGAAACAGCAGTATAAAACATATTTCCTGATTGCCGGCTGCGTAATATTAATCTCTATTTTTATGGCCGTTATACTGACAAAACATCTGGCTGCCCCGATAAAACAGCTCATTAACAGTACAGGCAAACTTCGAAGCGGCGACTACAGCAGCAGAATAGATAAAAGCTCAAAAGATGAAATAGGTACTCTATCGGATAATTTTAACGACTTAGCCAATACACTTGAAAAAAATCAGCACAACCGTCGTCAGTGGATGTCTGATACCTCCCATGAATTAAGAACGCCACTAACTGTGATAAAATCGCAACTGATCGCCATTCAGGACGGCATCCTCACAGCCAGCGGATCTAAGCTGACGATGTTAATTGAAGAGGTTGATAAACTTAACCGCATTGTTGATGATCTCTATCAGCTGTCAAGTTCCGATGTCGGCGGGTAACTTACAAAAAACGAAAAGTCGATCCGATAAAGTTATTAAATCATACCTTGGATAATTTTCAGTCTAAGTTTACCCAACAGGCACTCACACTGTCACGAAGTTCAGAAACCAATACTAAATGCTACCTTTTTGCGGATAAAGATCGGCTGCTGCAGCTTTTCTCCAATTTAATTGAAAACTCATGCCGATACACTAATCAGGGCGGTAAGATTAACATTGTTACTTATTTAGATGATTCGCAACTACAAATACAGATACAGGACTCAGCGCCCGGCGTACCGCAACAAGCTCAAGCAAAAATTTTTGAGCGTTTCTATCGCGTAGAACAATCACGAAGTCGAATCCATGGCGGCTCCGGACTCGGACTCGCTTTGTGTTCGCAGATCGTTGCAGCTCATCAGGGATCAATCACAGCGCAGGATTCACCGTTAGGCGGGTTAAGCATAATCATTACCCTGCCGGTTAATGTAGGAGAAGATCAATAATGATTAAATATCATATTCTTATTGTTGAAGATGAACCGGCAATTGCCGAAGTATTATGTGCATACTGTATTGCAGCCGGCTTTACCATTAAACATTTAGATAGTGGTCAAGGTGTCACCGACTATATCAAAAATAATAATGTTGATTTAGTGCTATTGGATTTAATGCTCCCCGATATTGACGGTGTCACCCTTTGCAAAGAGACCCGCCTGTTTTCACAAGTACCAATTATTATGGTCACTGCGAAAAATGAAGAGATTGACCGCTTAATAGGGTTAGAGATCGGTGCTGATGATTATATCTGTAAACCTTTTAGTCCAAGAGAAGTGATAGCAAGAATAAAAGTGATATTACGCAGAGCGGGCAGCTTAACTAATAAAATTATCAGACAATCAGGTTTTGAACTTAATAAAGAAAAATTCAGCGTAACGCTGCATAATCAAACACTCGATCTCACTCCCATCGAATTTAAGATACTCGAGCGTTTTTTAGCACATATCTGCAGAGTGTTTAGCCGCCAGGAAATTATGGATTCGGTTTATAACGACTTTGAAGAGGTAAGTGATCGCAATATTGATACTCATATAAAAAATATCCGCAAAAAAATAAGTGCAGTTTCGCCAACCCTGAATCCGATAGTTTCTGTTTATGGGGTGGGATATAAAATGGAATGCTAATAGTGCAGCTTGAGCTTATGCTATGTTTGTACACCGCGCACTCAATAAGGCAGGTTTAATCAATAATACGCCGTGACTGCCAGTATTTAGCTTTCCAATAGATATTATCTAAGGATGAAATCATCACACCTTTGCTCGTTGATGCGTGCAGGAACTGATTATCACCGATATAAATGCCTACATGACGCACCTTCCAACTGGTTTTAAAAAAGATCAGATCAGCAACTTTAAGTTTATTTTTATAAACGGGGTAACCTGTTTCGGCTTGAGTTTTTGTGCCTCGAGGAAGCTTGATATTAAAACTGTTTTTATAGATTACTTGTACGAATGCAGAGCAATCAATACCTTTTTTATTATTGCCGCCCAAACGATACGGAGTGCCCTTCCAGTGGTGATATTCATTGCGTAATAAGGTAAAAAGTAAGTCGTCCTCACTCATAGGTTTATTATATTGATGCTGGTTAGGCGATTTATCAGATAAGTTTTGGGAAACAGCATTGCCCGGAGTTGACTGAGTATTTGAACAGGCACTGACAAAGATCAGTATAAACAGGAGAAAATAATCAGCTTTAAATTTTAACAAGCTAAAACACCTCTTTCTAACTGCTAATCTCGGGTTTAATGATCACCTATCGCTAACTCTCGCAATAGGGATATATGCTCATCAGAGTCATTTAAACATGCTATATAATTGTATCTTTCACCACCACTATCCAGGAAACGTTTACTGTTTTCAATGGCTAATTCTTCTAATGTTTCTAAACAATCACAAGCAAATGCCGGGCTAATAATATCTAGCGATTTTGTTCCTAATTTGGCCAGTTCAGGTAAAAAATCATCAAGATAAGGTTTTAACCATTCTTCTCTTCCAACACGAGACTGGTAACACAACTTATATTGTTTTTCGCTTAGACCAAGGGCTGCAACAACCAATTGCACAGTACGCTCACAGTGCGCTTGGTAAACGTCACCCAATGTTACATAACGCTTAGGAATGCCATGAAATGAAAAGACCAATAATTGAGATTGTCCTTTTTCCTGCCAGCTTTTTTTAATCGAATTGACCAGGGCTTTAATATAAAGCGGATGATCATGGTAATCATGGATAAAGTTAATCGCAGGAAAATTAAATTGCTGTTTAATTGTTTCACTCAATTGGTCAAAAACAGCGGCGGTTGTTGATACTGAATATTGAGGATATAAAGGTAATACAGTTAAATCCGTAATCCCTTGCTCCTGAAACCTGCGCATTTGTGAGGCAATAGAGGGTTCACCATAAGTCATCGCATAATTAACGCTTATATTCTCTGAATCAAGACTGACAGCTAGCTTTTTGGTTTGTTGCTCGGTATAAAAACGCAGTGGAGAACCATTTTCAAACCATATCTTTTGATATAGCTTTGCGACCCGGCCTGAACGAAAGGGCAGAATAATTAAATAAAGAATGGGCAACCAGATAATACGAGTTACATCAACCACTCGCTTATCAGATAAAAAGTCACGCAAAAACGCTCTAACACTTTGTTTAGTTGGCTTTTCTGGTGTACCCAAATTAACCAATAATACAGCTCGTTTTTTTTCCATTGTTTACTCTATCTTTTTCAAGCTATAAAAAAGGGGCTAAAAGCCCCAAATGTTTATATATTAACAGCTTGAATTAACCAAGAATTACAGCTAATTCAGCACTGATAACATCAACTGCTTTTGTACCGTCAAACTTATGGTGTGCGCCATTACCTTGCGCTGCTTCATTTTGGTAGTAAGCAACAAGCGGCTCAGTTTGAGCATGGTAAATATCTAAACGTTTACGAACAGTTGCTTCTTCATCATCTGGACGAATTGCCAGATCATCACCCGTTACGTCATCTTTTCCTTCCACTTTAGGTGGATTGTAAACGATGTGGTAAGTACGGCCTGAACCAGAATGAACGCGACGACCAGCCATACGCTTAACGATCTCTTCATCCGGCACGTCAAATTCAAGTACGAAATCAACAATTACGCCAGCTTCTTTCATCGCATCAGCTTGTGGAATAGTACGTGGGAAACCATCAAGTAGGAAACCTTTGGCACAATCTTCCTGAGCAATACGCTCTTTCACTAAACCAATAATTAATTCATCAGAAACAAGTTGTCCTGCATCCATTAACTCTTTTGCTTTTAAACCAAGCTCTGTACCTGCTTTTGCTGCTGCACGTAACATGTCACCCGTAGAGATTTGCGGGATACCATATTTGTCCATCATAAATTGAGCTTGTGTGCCTTTACCAGCACCTGGAGCACCTAATAAGATAATGCGCATTGTTGCATCCTTTGTTAATTAAGAAGTTGATTAATAAATTGAGGTGGAAATTTACACTCTTATCTCTTGTTTCTCAAGGCTAGAGAATAAAAAAGGCCGACATAAGCCGGCCTTCAATAAGATATTTTAAGTATCAAACTAGCCAAGTAGTAATTTATTGATACGTCCGACAAACTCAGACGGATCATCTAAACTACCTTTTTCAGATAGAATAGCTTGTTCCAGTAATAACTCAGACCATTGTGCAAACAGATCTTCATCAGCCATATCAGCTAACTTAGCAACCATTACATGTTCAGGGTTAAGCTCAAAGATTGGTTTGCTTTCAGGTACTGGTTGGCCCATTTGCGCCATCAGTTTAGCCATTTGCGTGCTCATATCATCGTTATCTGCAACAATACAAGAAGGTGTAGAAGTTAAACGTTGCGTTAAACGAACATCTTTAACTTTATCACCTAATACTTCTTTCACACGTTCGATAAAGCTGGCAAATTCAGTTTCTTGCTTCTCTTGTTCTTTTTTATCTTCTTCACTATCAAGCTTACCTAAATCAAGATCACCTTGAGTAACAGAAGTGAAAACTTTACCATCGTATTCTGGTAAGTGGCTTAGTAACCACTCATCTACACGATCAGAAAGCAGTAATACTTCAATACCTTTCTTACGTAGAACTTCTAAGTGAGGGCTGTTTTTAGCTGCATTAAAGCTGTCTGCTGTGATGTAGTAGATCTTATCTTGACCTTCAATCATACGACTGATGTATGCATCTAAAGAAACTGTTTGCTCAATTGAATCTGTTTCAGTTGAAGAGAAACGGAACAGTTTCCCGATTTTCTCTTTGTTCGCAGCATCTTCAGCTGGACCTTCTTTTAGTACTTGGCCAAATTCTTTCCAGAACTGGTTGTACTCTTCATCATTTTTCTTAGCAAATTTAGTCAGCATTGCAAGTACACGTTTCGAACATGCACTGCGTAATTTAGCTGTTACACGCGTATCCTGCAGGATTTCGCGAGAAACGTTTAATGGTAGATCATTTGAATCAAGCACACCTTTTACGAAACGTAGGTAAGTAGGCATGAATTGTTCTGCATCATCCATAATAAATACACGTTGTACGTAAAGTTTTAGACCATGCGCTTTTTCACGGTTCCAAAGATCAAACGGTGCACGTTTAGGAATATATAAAAGACTTGTGTACTCTTGCTCACCTTCAACTTTGTTGTGGCTCCAAGTTAACGGGTTTTCAAAGTCATTAGCGATATGCTTGTAAAACTCTTGGTATTCTTCATCGTTAAGTTCGTTTTTAGAACAGCTCCAAAGTGCCGTTGCTTTATTGATCGCTTCCCACTCAGCAGGAGTGCCAGGAACTTTTTCACCATCAGGGCCTTCAGACTCAGCCACTGCTTCTTTAAACATCTCGACAGGAATACTGATATGATCTGAATATTTAGAAACAACTGAGCGCAGTTTGTAATCATTTAAGAATTCAGACTCATCTTCACGTAGATGCAAGATGATTTCAGTACCACGATCCGCTTTTTCAATATCGGCAACCGTGTAATCAGCTTCACCTGACGATTCCCAAGATGTACCTTGAGAAGCCTCTTCACCAGCTTTACGGGTATTTACCGTAACTTTATCGGCAACGATAAATGCAGAGTAAAAACCAACACCAAACTGACCAATTAACTGTGAATCTTTAGCCTGATCGCCTGAAAGTTGTTCGAAGAAATCGCTTGTACCTGATTTTGCAATTGTGCCCAGATGCTCGATCACTTCGTCACGCGTCATACCAATACCATTATCGCTAATGGTGATGGTTTTAAGTTCTTCATCAAAACTTAAACGAACACGTAGATCTGCGTCATTTTCAAAAAGAGAACCATCAGAAAGAGCTTTAAAACGTAATTTATCTGCGGCATCGGCAGCATTAGAAACTAGCTCACGTAAGAAAATCTCTTTATTTGAATATAAAGAGTGGATCATTAATTTAAGAAGTTTACCGGTATCGGCACTAAAAGTATGATTTTGTTGATGTTCCATAATATATATTTCTCTTTGGATTAGCCTAAACAAGACTTTGGTTTAAACGATGATAATAGAATGGGGCTGTTAAATAGGTTTTCAAGGTGACGTAATAAATAATTTTAATTTTACAGACTATTTTCACAAAAAATAGGCAGCAGCAAATGTAGTAAATGCTTATTTGTAATTTAATTGACGAAAGAAAATAACATACCAATGTTAATAAGTTGTTAAATATCTAAAATACCAATATTAAGCTAAGGTCTAAACTTGTACGGTGGCCTAATGCTTAATTACTTACATTAAGCGACGCATGGAGTATTATAATGAAATTCCCAAACACACTACTTTCATTGCTTATAGCAGCCACACTGACAGACATGCAGTTATTATTATGAATAGTGCTAGCTGGCATCAAAAACAT
>NZ_CEZLMY010000051.1:0-22463 GCF_983033635.1 Psychromonas sp.
GTATTAACAAATTCATTATTACTAAAACGTTTTAAAGTTTAATTTAACAAGGTGCTTTTTATGTTATCTATCAGTCAAGCAGCCAAAGAAACAGGCTTATCAGTAAAGTCGATTCGTCATTATGAAGAGATAGGTTTAATCAGCTCACCACCACGTGGCGAGAATGATTACCGCTATTACCCGGAAGATTTAATCAAGCAGCTGCATTTTATTAAAGGTACTAAAGATGCGGGTTTTAACTTGAAAGAGAGCAAAGCATTATTACAGTTATGTGAGAATAAAACTCGCAGTAGCGCTGATGTAAAAGTCATAGCTTTGCAGAAAATAGACGAGTTACAAGCTCGTATCGAGCAACAACAAGTACTATTAGATAAACTGAAAAAAATCACTCAACAGTGCCATGGTAATGCCGAATCAAGTTGCCCTATTATCGATTCCTTTGCTAAATAAGGAATAAGCAAATCCTTATACCAGCATATAAGACAGTTACAGGGTACAAAAAAGGCGACTGTATTAGTCGCCTTGATAAACTGTTTTAAATATTCAATTAGTTGGTAACTGGATATTTAATATCAGCATTTTCCATTAGCTGCGTGACTAATGCTTGGTACGTCGCCTCGGAAGTAGAACGCGCCAACATATTAGCAACTTGTTCTTTAGCCGCATTATCTGCAACAGCAGGATCAATTTCGATCACTTCAGATAGTTCAATCACCGCATAATCACCCGTGCTGGTTGTTACCCAATCACGCGTTACTTGCTGCGCAGTTGGTTTTGCTAATTTGAACACCTTTTGCACCACTTGGTAATCATAATCACGGTTATAACGCTCAAATGTTAAATCGCTACTAAACTCGATATTTTTTTCAGCCAGTTGAGCGGAAATTGACTCTTGAGCATTTAATTTGTCGGTTATTGACTTGGCAAAGGCTTGTGCTTCTGTACGTGATTTTTCAGCTTTAAGTTGCGATGCAATTAAATCAGAAACTTCAGTTAGTGGTTGTGTCGAAGCCGCTTTGTAATCATTAACACGTACTACAATCGCTTTAGTTTCTGAAATTTCAATCACCTCAGAGTTCATACCCTCTTCACGGAAGTTGATATCAAATACTGTATTTAGAAGTGCTTTATCAGCTAACAACTCAGGTGCTTTCTCTGCAGTAAATAGCTCAGTATGTGATACTTTACTATCAACCACACCGGCAGCTTCATCTAAGTTATCCGGAGACTCAAAAGCAACTTCACTTAAACGTTGCTGCAGTTCGTAATAAAGCTCATTCATTTTCTCTTTTTGCAGTGCATTTTCAACTTGTTTCTGCACGTCAGCAAGTGGCAATGTTTTGCTTGCTTTAACATCAACTAATTTAATGATGTGATAACCAAATTGGGATTTAACCAGTCCAGATAAAGGCGCTTCTTTTGTCAGTAAAAATGCAGCATCATCAAATGCCGGATCCATCACTCCGCGCTCAAACCAGTCTAATTCACCTTTGTTTTTAGCTGAAAAAGCATCATCAGATTTTTCTGTCACAAGCTGCGCAAAATCTGCACCACTTTCAAGCTCGGCCAAGATAGCAGCTGCTTTCTGTTTAGAAACATCTGTATCACCCTGCACTAAAATATGCGCTACTTTACGACGCTCAGTCCGTTGGTAATCAGATTGGTGATTATCGTAGTAGGTTTCGATATCTGCTTGATTAACACTCACTTGAGAAGCGAGAGTTGCAGCATCTAATAAAACGTAATCAACACTTACTTGCTCAGGATATTGGAATAACTGACTGTTATTGTCATAGTAAGCTTTTATTTCATCATTACTTATTTGACCGCCATTTTCAAAATCAGCTGCGCTTACTGTTAATACTTTTGCAACACGTTTTTGTGCTTGTAATTGGTTAGCTGCATCAACTTCATCAGGTAAAACAAATTCGCTACCTACTAACATTTGTAATAATTGACGACGTGCTAAATCTTGCTTTAAGCCAGCACTGAATTGAGCAGGTGTGTAAGTAGCACGGCGTAATAATGATAAGTATTGTTCGTTATTGAATTGACCCTCAACTTGAAACTCTGCCATTTTACGAATTTCATTTTTAACTTGCTCGTCACCGACACGTAACCCCATCTCACTGATTGCCTGCGAGATTAAAGACTCGGAAATTAGTGTTTGTGTCGCTTGTGCTCTAACCTGCTGCGCAAAATTAGGGTTTGATGCAAGAATATCGAACTGTTCACCATATTGTTGTTGTAAGCGCGCACGTTCATTTTTATAAGCTTGCTCAACACTTGCCTGGCTAATCTCTTCATCATTAACCATCACAGCAACAGAGGCACTTCCGCCACCTAAATAACTGCTCACGCCTGCTAAGGCAAAAGATAGGATGATTACAGTTAATACAATTTTAGCTGCAACCCCTTGTGAGCCTTCGCGCATTTTATCTAACATAACTATTCTTCTCTGAGAAACTTTAAACAAAAAAGCGCATCATATGACGCGCTTAATTCATTATTATACAAACAACAGATTAAGCGTTGATTGCATCTTTTAATGATTTACCCGCTTTGAATGCAGGTACTTTAGCAGCGGCGATTTGGATCTCACCACCAGTTTGTGGATTACGGCCAGTACGTGCTGCACGTTCTTTCACAGAAAAAGCACCAAAACCGATAAGTGAAACATTATCACCTTCAACTAATGCATTTGTTACAGTATCAATAAATGCATCAAGTGCACGGCCAGCTGCCGCTTTAGAAATATCTGCACTTTCAGAAATATTATCGATTAGTTGTCCTTTGTTCATTTTTTTATCCCCATTTTTATAATTGCGGTGTTCACCTTAATATTTATATAGGCGATAAACACACGTTGAAATACACTGCTCGTTAGGCTACGTTGCTATTTAAACTGGTGCAAGTAAATTTATAAAAAACTCTGCAAGAAGCCCCTGTTTTATGCGGTTTATCACCTATTTTTGTTCTTTTTCCACTGAAAAGCCTTTTAGACTTTCTTGTAATGCGATTTCTAAAACCTCATCAATCCAACGAACCGGTTTAATTTCCAGCTGATCTTTTATATTGTCCGGAATATCTTCCAGATCTCGTGTGTTCTCAAATGGAATTAATACCGTTTTTATACCACCGCGCCTTGCCGCTAATAACTTCTCTTTTAAACCACCAATTGGCAATATTTCGCCACGTAAAGTAATTTCCCCTGTCATTGCCACATCTGCGCGTACAGGAATACCTGTTAAACTGGAAATTAATACCGTACACATTGCAGCGCCTGCACTTGGACCATCTTTTGGTGTGGCACCTTCTGGAACATGAACATGAATATCGCGTTTTTCATGAAAATCTGCATTAATTCGCCACTGCTCAGATTTCGATCGAACCACAGTCATGGCAGCCTGAATCGACTCTTTCATAACATCACCCAGAGAGCCGGTATAAGTTAATTTCCCTTTACCAGGTACAGAAGTCGCTTCAATCGTTAATAGTTCACCACCGACTTCGGTCCAAGCAAGACCTGTTACTTGCCCAACTTGATTAGTTGAATCAGCTTTACCAAAATCGTAACGACGCACACCTAAATAATCTTTTAAGTTATCTATGGTGACATCCACTTTTTTGAGCTTTTTATCCAATAAAATTTGTTTTACAACTTTACGACAAATTTTCGAGATCTCTCTCTCTAATCCACGTACCCCGGCTTCACGTGTATAATAACGAACAATACCAATAACCGCGCTATCATCAATGCTGATTTCACCGTCATTCAGACCATTACGTTTTACTTGTTTACCGGTTAAATGCTGTTTGGCGATATTCATTTTTTCATCTTCGGTATAACCCGATAAACGAATCACTTCCATACGATCAAGCAGTGGGCCCGGTATATTCATAGAGTTTGAAGTGGCAACAAACATCACATCGGACAGATCGTAATCAACTTCGAGGTAATGATCATTAAAGGTGTTATTTTGCTCAGGATCTAGCACTTCAAGCAGTGCAGAAGCTGGATCGCCACGCATATCCGATGCCATCTTGTCAATTTCATCAAGTAAAAAAAGCGGATTTTTCACCCCTACTTTACTCATTTTTTGAATAATCTTACCCGGTAATGAACCGATATAAGTACGGCGATGACCACGAATTTCTGCTTCATCACGTACGCCACCTAATGCCATACGCACATATTTGCGCCCTGTTGAACGAGCAATAGATTGACCCAATGAAGTTTTACCTACACCTGGAGGACCAACTAAACACAAAATAGGCCCTTTTAATTTATTAATACGCGTTTGCACCGCGAGGTATTCTAAAATGCGCTCTTTTACTTTTTCTAAACCATAATGATCGGCATCTAATATTTCTTGTGCTTTAGCAATATTCTTTTTAACAGGGGAGCGTTTTTTCCAAGGTACATTCAGTAAGCTTTCAATATATGTGCGGATAACACTTGCTTCTGATGACATCGGAGACATCATTTTTAATTTTTTCAGCTCAGAAATTGCTTTCTCTTTTGCCTCGCTAGACATGCCGGCTGTTTCAATTTTATCCGCAAGCTGATCATGGTCATTTTGGCCATCTTCAGATTCACCTAACTCTTTTTGGATCGCTTTCATCTGCTCATTTAGATAATAATCACGTTGGCTGCGTTCCATCTGTTTTTTAACGCGCGAACGGATGCGTTTTTCAACTTTTAGAATATCTTCTTCGCTTTCCATCATCGCCATCAGAAATTCAAAGCGCTCAGTGATCGAAGTAAGCTCCAATGCAGTTTGTTTATCTTCCAGGTTTAATGGCATATGAGCGGCGATGGTATCGGCTAAACGTTCAGCTTCATCAATACCATTAACAGAGGCTAATACTTCAGGCGGGATCTTTTTATTAAGCTTGATGTATGACTCAAACTGGCCCATTACGCTGCGTAACAGGGCTTCTTCCTCTTGTTCATCAATTGCTTCACTTTCCAGCAATTCAACTTCCGCAAAAAAATACTCTTCATTTTCAATATCATTTACTAGCTGTGCACGTTGCACACCTTCAACTAATACTTTTACAGTGCCATCTGGTAATTTCAGTAATTGCAGAATATTTGCAACTGTACCTACGTTATACAGGTCGTCCATTTTAGGATCATCTAACGAGGCTTCAGTTTGTGCCACTAATAATACTTTTTTACCCTGCTCCATAGCAGCTTCTAAACAATTGATAGATTTTTTTCTACCGACAAACAGTGGAATTACCATATGCGGATATACCACGACATCGCGTAAAGGTAAGACTGGCAGGGTTAATTGCAGCTCTGATTCAGTTTTCATAATATCCCCAGTTACCTGTTTTTAACGTTTTCAAAACAGGTAAATTTTAAAAAAGCGTGAAGAGTAATACTGGGGATTGTATGATATTTTTCAAGGTCATAAATGAAAAAAGGGAGCATAAAGCTCCCTTTCTTAACAATTAACTGCTTAACTGCTTATTTATCAGACGAAACCAGCTTAGCCTGGTCATCACAATAGATCATTAATGGTTGCGATTCACCTTTAATAACATTTTCATCTACCACAACTTTGCTGACATTCTCAACCGATGGTAAGTCGTACATTGTCTCCAATAGCACAGACTCAACGATTGAACGCAAACCACGTGCACCAGTTTTACGCTGCATCGCTTTTTTCGCAATCGCGATTAATGCATCTTCTCTGAACTCAAGTTCTACATCTTCTAAACCAAATAGAGCCGCATATTGTTTAGTAATAGCATTTTTAGGTGCCGTTAATATTTCAACTAATGCTTGCTCATCAAGTTCGGTTAATGTGGCAAGAACGGGTAAACGCCCGATAAATTCAGGAATTAAACCATATTTTGTTAAATCTTGTGGTTCAACCTTTTTGAAGGTTTCACTTAGTGTCGCTTTTGAATCTTTATCACGCACTGTTGCACCAAAACCGATACCAGCGCCAGTGTCAACACGTTGCTCGATAATAGAATCTAAACCAGAGAACGCACCACCACAAATAAACAAGATTTTAGAGGTATCAACCTGGATAAACTCCTGGTTAGGATGTTTACGACCACCTTGTGGTGGAATTGAAGCAACCGTACCTTCAATCAGCTTAAGTAATGCTTGCTGCACACCTTCACCTGATACATCACGAGTGATAGATGGATTTTCTGATTTTCGAGTGATCTTATCGATTTCATCAATATAGATAATACCGCGTTGCGCCTTTTCAGGATCGTAATCACATTTTTGCAGTAGTTTCTGAATGATATTTTCAACATCTTCACCAACATAACCCGCTTCGGTTAATGTTGTTGCATCTGCCATCGTAAAAGGTACGTCTAATAAACGCGCCATTGTTTCAGCCAATAATGTTTTACCACTACCGGTCGGACCGATTAACAGAATATTACTTTTACTTAACTCTACACCATTAGCAACATCGCCATGTTTTAGACGTTTATAGTGGTTATATACCGCGACTGCTAATACTTTCTTAGCCGTATCTTGACCAATTACATATTCGTCTAAATTGGCTCGAATTTCATGCGGTGTTGGTAATCTTTTATCGCTATTTTCTGATTCAGTGGAACTGCTTATTTCAGCAATCTCTTCTTTAATAATATCATCACAAAGATCGACACATTCGTTACAAATATAAACTGAAGGGCCTGCAATCAGTTTTTTAACTTCATGCTGGCTTTTTCCACAAAAAGAACAATAAAGTAGGCTGTTGCTATCACCTTTACCGTCGTGTTTATCTGACATTTTTATTCCTTTAATTATGAGCGTTTTGTTAACACTGAATCAACAATGCCGTATTCAACCGCTTCATCTGCACGCATAAAATTATCACGATCTGTATCTTTTGCAACTAATTCGACATCTTTACCAGTATGAAATGCTAATAACTCATTCATACGCTGCTTAGTCGCAATAATCTCTTTGGCATGAATCTCGAAATCGGATGCCTGACCTTGGAATCCGCCTAACGGCTGATGAATCATCACTTTTGCATTTGGTAAACAATGACGTTTACCAGGTGCGCCACTTGCTAATAAAAATGCGCCCATGCTTGCAGCCATGCCCATACAGACAGTGCTTACATCTGGTTTAATAAACTGCATGGTATCGTAAATCGCCATACCCGCACTGATTGAGCCACCTGGTGAGTTAATGTAAATGAAGATATCTTTTTCCGGGCTTTCTGATTCCAAAAACAGAAGCTGTGCAGCAATCACATTAGCCATCTGATCTTCTACTTGCCCCGTCAAAAAAATAACTCGCTCTTTTAATAAACGAGAATAAATATCATAAGAACGCTCACCTTTTGCTGTTTGTTCCACAACCATAGGAATAAGCGCGTTAGTGATTGGATCAGTGTTTCCAGCAAATGGATTTGACATGTTCTATCCTAATAAATGATTTTTATAATATTAATGCACTAAATGTGAAAATGGCCCGAGTGAAATCACACGAGCCATTGAAATCTAAGCAATTGTTTTAATAGAATTTAAACTATTAAGCAACTGTTTTATTCATAACGTCATCGAACGATTTGTTCACATCGGTTACTTTAGCTTTTTCAATGATAAAATCAACAGCTTGCTCTTCTAATGCAACATTTTCCATATTTTGCATCATTTCTTTGTTATTTTTGTAGTATTCAATAACTTCAGTTGGATTTTCGTAAGCAGATGCTGCAGATTCGATTAATGCAGTTACTTTATCTTGGTCAACTTTTAATTCGTTCACTTTGATAACTTCACCTAATAACAGACCAACTTTAACACGTTTTTCAGCTTGTTCTGTGAAAAGTTCAGCTGGTAATTCAGGCAAGTTTTTAGGATCCATTTGTTGACCGTAACGTTCCATTGCTTGTTTACGTAAAACGTTAACTTCACCTTCAACTAATGCTTTCGGTACTGCAATTTCATTACTTTCAACTAATGCTGTTAATACTTTATCTTTTGCAGTGTTTTTAAGTACCTGCTCAAGTTCACGCAGCATGTTCTGTTTAACATCAGTTTTTAAGCTTTCTAGCTCACCATTTTCCACACCAAATTTTTGAATAAATTCAGGTGTAATTTCAGGAAGAACTTGCTCTTCAACTGTGTTTAATTTGATAGCAAATTGTGCTGCTTTACCTTTAAGGTTTTCCGCATGGTACTCTTCAGGGAAGTTTACGTCGATTGTAAATTCTTCGCCTGCTTTTTTACCTACGATACCAGCTTCAAAACCAGGAATCATACGGTTACTGCCTAGCACGATTTGGAATGCTTCAGCTTTACCGCCTTCAAAAACTTCACCGTCGATTGAACCTTCAAAATCAAGTGTTACTTGATCATCGTTTGCAGCTTCACGTTCAACACTGTTCCAAGTAGCGTGTTGTTTACGTAACGTTTCAATCATTTTATCTAAGTCAGCATCAGTTACTTCAGCAGACTCTTTTTCAACAGATAATTCTTCAAGAGAACCTAGTGTTACTTCAGGGTAAACTTCAAATGTTGCATTGAATACAAAATCTTCGCCTTTTGTACGCGCTTTTGGTGCAACTTGTGGTGCGCCAGCTGGGTTTAATTTCTCAGCCACTACTGCTTCGAAAAAGTGACGTTGCATAATTTCACCAGCAACTTCTTGCTCGATAGCTGTACCAAAACGTTTCGCAATAACAGATGCAGGTACTTTACCTGGGCGGAAGCCGTCAACACGTTGTGTTTTAGATAAATGACGGATACGACCATCATACTCTTTTTCAAATACGTCAGCAGCAACAGTAATAGTAAGCGTGCGCTCTAGACCTTGTGTTGATTCAACAGATACTTGCATTTTATTTCCTTTATCTTTTACGTTAATAATTTAAGTTCTCTCATTGCTCTATTAAATAGGGATGAACAAAGCAATTACAAGGGCTAAAATGAATATTTTTCACTTTCCCCTACTCACTTTGTTATATGAGCTTATTAAATTAATTTAATTTATGAAATTTAAGACGCGCCATTATAGACACTGTTTTGTCGTTAGTCGAGTTTTACAAATCAGCAAATACTGAGTCTTCAGCACAGTTTTAAAATTTAAGACCTATTTCACATCTCTGTTTTGATAATCCACCTTTAAAATCAAACCACTTGCGTTTTCTTCCACTTCACCCCCCTATTCATCCACTTTATCGCAAATAGATTGCGGGACTAAAGTATCAGCAACTACACTATTTACATCAACGACAACTAACAAGGATGTGAAAAGTGAAAATTAATAGCTTTAAAACAATTATTTCAGCCTTGCCCCTTTTTTTAATACTTAATACGGCAAGCTTCGCAAAGGAAAACAATCAACTCTGGGATACGCTGATTAATCAGTATCATCAAACAAAACTTCAACAATTTGATGCGCAAGATAATTTAAGTGCTTTTGCAGACTATCTTGCCTTACACCCTGAGAATGCACTGGCACAGCTATATACTGCCAGTAGTTACTGTTTTGTCGGCCGCGACGCTTGGATGCCCTGGAATAAAATGAGCGCTGTGAATATTTGTATTGATAAAATGGAAGTAGCTTTCTTAAATGCGCAGCAGCAATATCCAGCAAACAGCGCAGAACGCTTGCGTAGTTATTTAACCTTTGGCCTGACAGGCGTAGCATTACCGGATCTTTTTCAGCAAAAAGAGGCAAGTTTAGATAGCCTCGGCAAGGCCAAAAATCACCCTTCTTTTAGCCGTCTTTCAGGACCTTTACAACAGCAAGTCCTAAATACATTGGAAACAGATAGCCAATAATATAATTCAACAAGGATCTATTATGGAAACCGTTATCCGAGTGAAAGGCCTTAGTAAAGATTTTGTGCAAGGATCTCAGACAATCAATGCCTTAAAGAGCATCAATCTAACCATCAAGCAGGGCGAATTTGTTGCGATTAATGGTTATTCAGGCAGTGGCAAAAGTACCCTGTTAAATATTATCGGTACGCTTGATAAACCAAGTGCAGGTGAAGTTGAACTGTTTGGCCAGCAAGTTAACTTTACAAACGCTTCCTCACTGCAGGAATTTCGCTCAGAAAAAATGGGTTTTATATTTCAAAACTTTAATTTGAACCCTGTTTTAACAGCATTGGAAAATGTGCAGATGCCACTATTGTTAACTGACTTAAACAGCAGGCAACGTCGCGAAAAAAGTATCGAAGTACTTAATAAAGTAGGATTGACAGATAGAATCAATCATAAACCAGGTCAACTATCCGGCGGACAGCAGCAACGTGTCGCTGTCGCGCGAGCATTAGTCTCAGATCCCCTTCTTCTTCTTGCTGATGAACCCACCGCTAATCTTGATAGTGAATCTACAAAGCAGTTGATGTTAGTGCTTAAAGAGATGAACAAACAGTCGGGGTTAACAGTACTGTTTTCCTCTCATGACGAGCGTTTATTAAAATATATCCAGCGCACTATAACCTTGAATGATGGATTACTAACCGATACCGGGAGCTGTCTATGAAATGGATAAAATTAAGCTGGTTAAATGTTTTGCGCAATACAAGACGCTCCATAATTGCAATTTCAATTATTGCACTCGGCACATTTTCATTAATCATTGCTTCAGGTTATGTACTGGCAACCTTTGAAGGATTACGCGAAAGCACTATTCAAGGGGGGCTCGGTCATATCCAACTTGCATTACCTAACGCTTTTATTGATAAAGAGATTGACCAAGGTGGTTTTAGCGCAGAGAAAAAGAAACAACTGCAACAGACTATTGAAGCAATGCCTGAAGTGAGACTGACCACGGAGCGCATTCTTTTTGAAGGATTGGCATCAACGGGCGATATTACCATCGCGGTAATTGGCAAAGGCGTCAATATCAACAAAGAGCGCAAAATAACCCTATTTACCCCGATTATCGAAGGCCGAAATTTACCTAATATTACTCCGAATACAAATCCGGAAACACAGGAGCAAATTTACAGCGCTGTAATCGGTGAAATTCTTGCCCGGGATTTAAAAGTTAAAGTGGGAGATTCAATTACATTATTAGCAAGTACCAGTTATCAAGGTATCAATGCCATTGATGTCACAGTAGTTGGTATTAACCGTTCCGGTATTCCTGAGTATGATCAACGCAGTGTGATGATTCCCGTTTCTGCCGCCAAAGTATTACGCGATTCTGAAACGGTTAACCGTTTAGTTGTTTCACTGCATGACACCGAAAACACCGATTTAGTACTCAATAAAATTGCATCTGCACTTAATAATATTGAACAAAAAAGCTGGCTGGAATTATTCCCGTTTTATAGCAATGTGGTAACCCTATATAAGAATATCTTTGGTGTGATGGGATGCATTATTTTACTGGTCGTTTTAATGTCGGTTAACAATACCATGGTGATGGCTATTATGGAGCGAGTAGCTGAGTCCGGCACATTACGGGCTTACGGATTTACAACCAGCCGAATCAGTAAACTGTTTGCTACAGAAGGTCTGATTATGGGCTTATGCGGTGCTTTACTTGGCACGGTTCTCGCCACAGTGGTGATTGTCTTTATCAATATAAGTCTCTTTGATATGCCTCCTCCACCGGGAAGAAGCGTCGGTTATCCGCTTATTTTAAATTGGAATATTTACGCCATAACAGTGATTAGTCTTGCAATGATAATCAGTTGCACAATTGCAGCCTGGTTACCGGCAAGGAAAATGCTTAAAAAAAATATTATCGATGCGATAAATCATCATTAAAGAATAAGGGATCACTATGTTTTATATTCGCTTTATATTACTGGCACTTATTGCCGTACAAGCCAATGCTCAAGACAATCCGACAGAGGTATCTGAAGCACAAGTCCAAGAGTGGATAATCAAGGCCGATAGTTACCGTCAACCCTTTACAAGTGGAGAGTTTAATACTTCTCTGACGCTTTATAAAAATGACAGTAAGGTTGAAACAAGTAAATATTTTGTACAATTAAACGAATCGGGCGACTCACGTGTCACTATGTTAGACAAGCGCAGTAAAGGACAAAAAGTACTGCTTACCGAGAGTGCGATGTGGCTATATATTCCGCGCACCAGAAAAGCGATTCGCATTACGCCTATGCAGCGTTTGATGGGGCAAGCTAGTTATGGTGATGTTTCATCTTTAAGCTGGCAGCATGAATACCGATGGGACAAAAGTAAGGTCACAGAGCATGTTGTTAACGAACAAAAAAGTCATTGCTTCACTGTACAGGCAATCCGCAAATCTGCGACTTATCGTTCCATCAATCTGTGCTTAGATAGCCTCTCATCTCGTCCGCTTAAAGCTGGATTTTATTTAGCGAGCGGTAAATTAATGAAACAGGCTGTATACCATAACTCAGCAGATTCACCGCAAATTATTGACCAAACCACTTTCACACAACCCAATAAAAAAGATCAATATACACTTATGCAAAACAGCAATTTTTCCAAAAAGCAGCATAAGGCAAGTATCTTTACGCGTCAGGGGTTTATTAAAAAATAAATATGAAAATTCAATTAATTGTATATTGTTTTTTTTCTGCTCAGCTTGTATTTGCACAAGATTTACCTAATTGGCAAGAACTAGAGAGCGATTACACGCTTGCAAGCCGGTTGCTTACTTATGATCAGCAGCAGGCAGCTGGTGATTACTTAAGTGAAACTACCTTTATGGCCTATCATAACTATCAGGAGTTGGTATTGGCATGGCGGCTAAACAACCAACTCTATCAAGCGGAAAATGACCATAATCTAAGCGCGGACTGGCAGTTTGAATTAACTGAACTGTCCTGGTCTCATAGTTTTCTGGAAAACGAAGAAGATCTCTGGCAGGTCGGTAAATTCAATCTGCCTCTTGATCCGGGTTATGCCCTGCAAAGCGTTGCTTTTTTTGAGTCTTCTGCAAACCCATTTGATGACTTTGCCTCGAGTGAAGGGTTAACCATGATTAGTGCGTCAATCTGGTTACAAGACTTTTTCAGTAGTGCTGTATTTAGCCTCGAAGGCCAAAACATAACCTATCAGGATAAAGCACAATGGGCAGTTATTATACAGCGCGATTTTGCTGCACTTTCAAGCAGTTTTATAGTGCAACAATATCAGGATACCAACCCGGGTGTTGGCTCCACATTCACTTACGTTAGCGGTGAAAGCTGGGAATTTCATGGCAGTGCGTTTATTCGCAAAGGTAGTTTATGGTTAACACAGCTAAGCAATAACTCCACGCTGCAAGATAGTTTTGCACAAAGAGAGAATGCCTGGTTGCCCAGCGTAACGCTGGGCAGTGTTTGGTCTGGACTGGAAAATCAGTTTTTAATTGAATGGTCTTACCAAAAAGAAAAGTTATCTGAGACGGAGATAAACACTCTTCAGCAAATTAGCACCCCTTCGTTACCAATAGAAGATAATCAACAAACCTTTAATACATTAGCTTACCAACAAGCAATTATTGATTTACACCATCAGCGTTACCAGCAGCAATACCTATTCGTGCAATACCAGTACCAGCTCTTAGATCACACAATCACAGTAAACTCGTTGATAGGACTAGATAGAAGTGCAGTATCGCAACTGAAATACGAATATTTATCTGGCGATAACATTGCCTATTGGTTAACGCTTGATATGACATCGGGCAGTGAACAAACAGAATTTAGACAAATCCCCTGGCAAAATCGATTACAAGTAGGTTTACAATGGAAAATATAACCATTAGCAAAGATGAGCTGCAGGAAGTAGTGCAGTCAATTAAAATTACTTTTGTAATTAGTACTCTAATTGCTACTTTTAATAACCTGATTATTCCCGGAACAACTTTTCTTACACAATTTTTAGCAGCGCAAAGCATAGGTTTAACCATCGTCACTATTTTTGGGGTCGCTAATATCCTTTTCCCGAAAATGATAACAACATTCAAATATCAATATTATTTTTTACCCTTCCCGGTTTTAATTGCAACTTTAATCGGTATGAACTTTTTACATCAATACAGCACTTTTTCAGAGCTGTATGCTTTAATCTTAATCGTCAGTTTACCTGCGCTGTTAGTTTTTCATTACCGCTATGCAAATAAGCTAGCAAGCGTATCACTCCAAGAAGAGAAGCAAAAAAGAGATATCAGTGACCAGCAACTGTTAGAGAGTAAATTATTACTGTTACAAGCACAGATAAATCCGCATTTTCTGTTTAATACCTTAGCAAATATTGATGCCTATATTGATGATTCACCAGATAAAGCTAAAGCTCTTTTGCAAAACTACAGCGTTTTTTTACGTCACAGTTTAAGAACCACACAAAGCAGCGAGGGTTTAATTAAAAATGAAGTTGACCTGATTAATGCTTATATGGGTATTCAACAAACCCGCTTTCCTAAGATTCAATTTAAACAAAATATAGATAAGCAGCTATTACACAGCCCGCTTCCTCCTTTACTGATTCAACCTTTGATTGAAAATGCGCTTATTCATGGACTTGCCCCGCAGGGTAATCAAGGTGTTATTACCTTAAATATCAGGCAGGATAATCAACAGCTGTTAATCGAAGTCTCTGATAATGGTGTTGGCCTAAACAGCACAAACTCAAGCAATAACGGTATTGCTTTAAATAATATCAGGTCCCGTTTGCAACTCTACAAAGAGCAAACTGCTTTTAAACTATCTGAAAATGAATTGGGGGGGGTCAATGCGCAACTTAACATCCCGCTGTAATCCCCAAAAAAACTATCGCGCCATTATTGCTGAAGATGAAGCTCCACTTGCACAGGTATTAGCAAAAGCACTGAATACATTATGGCCAACATTAGAGTTGGTTGAGATTTGCGGCGATGGAAAGAGCGCGCTTTCCCTGTTAGAAAAAGAGCAATTAGATATCGCTTTTTTAGATGTCTCTATGCCCTATAAAACCGGAATAGAGATTGCCCAACAGTGCGACGCCAAAAATATACCAACGCTGATAGTGTTAGTGACAGCCTATCCGGATTATGCATTACAAGCGTTTCAATTTAATGTTTGTGATTATCTTGTAAAGCCTCTGTGCCGTGATCGTTTAAATGACACAATCAAACGTCTGCAAAGCCGTTTACAAAGTTTACAGGGTGAGCAGGAATCGCCAGCAAACTTAAAAAATCATTTACAACTTTTGCCCGTACAAAAAGGATTAGTAAATCGTTTATTAGAGACAGATGAAGTTTGTTATTTTGTCAGCGATCAGAAATATGTAAAAGTAGTGACTTGCGATGAAACCTTTTTAATTCGTAAAACTTTAGCAGAATTAGAAAAGGAACTGGATAGTAAACAATTTTGGCGAGTTCACCGCAGCAGTATTGTTAATATTAAACAGATCGAGCATAGTAAAAAAACAGTGACCGGACGGCTTGAATTAACACTCAAAAATAGCAGCGAAAAATTAACGGTTAGCCGTAAATATTTACACCTGTTTAAATCGCTGTAATAACCGTAATCACATTTACAGTAAGAGTGAAGTCAAACAGGCAATTAATCCACTTGCAATTATAATTTCAGTTTAAAAATAGCAAAAAGATTCAAAGGAATTTAGCAACACACATCAAACATCAAACGTTAGGAGCAATTATGTCTGCCCATGAAAAAATAAACTATTTAGAATTCCCAAGCAAAGATCTGCTGAAAACAAAATCTTTTTTCAGCCAAGTTTTTAACTGGCAGTTTAACGATTACGGCCCTGAATATTCTGTGTTTTTTGGGGCGGGAATAAACGGTGGATTTTACCTTTCCCCCTTAAATTCAAGCACAAAAAATGGCAGTGCTTTAGCTGTTATTTACAGCAGTAATATAACTGAGACGGCACAAAAAATTAAACAAGCTGGCGGGTTAATCATCAAACCTATTTTTTCTTTCCCCGGCGGAGTACGTTTTCATTTTACAGATCCGAACGGCAATGAATACGCGGTTTGGTCTGAGCAGGAATAAAAAAATTTATGAGCTAACAGCCCTGTTAGCTCTACCTTCTTTAAAGTAGAAAACCTTTTATCCCTGAAAAAATAATTTGCGCACCAATTGCCGAAACAAATAATCCCGTGATTTTAGCTAAAATCACCAACCCTTGTTTACCCATTAAATGTTGTAATCTGTTTGCGACAAATAAAACACCGACCAGGGATATAACTGCAGCCAGTAGTGATAAAACAACTAACAAAGTATCAACAACCCCAGACATCTCCGCGCCAATAACCATCAGGATACCTATCATGCCCGGTCCAACTGCACTGGGAATAGCAAGCGGTACTATCGCAAAGTCTCCTGTGGCAAAGTCAGCTCCTTTTTTTGAATCTGTTGCAGGTAATTGAGCATCAGCGCGTATCATATCTAACGCACTTAAAAACAGTACCGTGCCAGCGCCAACTTTAAACGCATCAAGCGTAATACCAAACAAGCTAAAGATATATTTACCAAACAGTAAAAACACTAAACTGGCGACCGTAACTGCAATCGCCAATTTAAAAATAACACTCTTTTTTTCAGGTTTACTGAGGTTCTTACTCATGGTCAGAAAAACAGATAACACAAAGAAAGGGGTCATCATAAAAAAGAGTTTTAAATACAGAGTAAAAAACTGTTCCATCGCAAATCCTAATAATCATCGAAGCCAATAAACTGAGCGAAATGCTAACATAGAATTTTAAATTTACGCGATAAATATTACCGCTATAAAATGGAATATTTGCAACTATCCCCAAACTACTTGAAGGTGCAGATTCAGGTAGCTTGAGTATATAAGCGAGCGTTTTTATAACGAATAAAAAATCGGCTGATTTGCTTGTATGGATAATATCCCCTCCAAGTTATTGCTTTTAAACCTTTTCGGGTAGTATTAGCCCCCACTTCACTACAAACTTGTGCCCAATTTTACTTAACCACTTCATATTCAAACATTGAACAATTACACGATGCGCTGGAAGACTTGGTTAAAACGTTTTAATGGCACTGTCACGGCATATGTTGTGAGTTATCTGAGTTGGTTTAGGTTTATGAAACAAAACGATTATCACATTGAACAAATATGGATTAAAGCGTCTTTATCACTTACCAACACCTAAATGTAACATAGCCTACTATTTTCCGGATTCCCTAATGTCAGTGCCCATGTGCGCGTTAAGTGAATATTTTGCAGAGGAGTTTGCGTACATTAAAAATAGCGCTTATTCTTCCTATACTCTGTAGCTGTTGCGCAGGAATCCCTAAACAAATAAATAATGGGTACGATAGCACAAGTGTGCAGTTGCCTCCGCTTCATTACCAGAGATAAATGTGGCTCCATGCCGTTGTTTCACATTAGACCCGAGGCGCTCACAATCAACCGCGCTACTGGGATTAGAATGTAAGGATACATACCGATGACATATACCCCGGAAAAAACGAGTGATCTCTGGATAGAAGCATTAGACACACATTCTAGCCGGTTGACTGAAATTCCGGCCTTAATCGATCTACGCAAAGCCCCCAGGGTTCAGACCCAGCTTCCAGCAGAAGCTGTTTCAGGCAGTGACGACAAGGTACTGGTTATAATCACAAACCTATCCCATTCAGGGCTGCGGTTGGAAGGTTGTAGGCAGACGGTCGCCATCTTGCTCCCAAACCTCGATTGTGCAGTAAAGCATACGCCGTGCTCAGTCCAATTCTCCTTACCTAGCACCACAGATCAACTTGCTGCGGTGAAGGTTCAGTGTGAGGTGGTTTATGTCCGCTGTGAGAGAGACCACGATTACCAAGTCGGCATAAAGTTTGTGGGATTTGATGAGGGAAGAGAGGCTCTCGATACATATCTGTTGTCACAAGGAATCAATAGCCAAAATTTTCTATGAATAGGCGGTACTAAAACGGGATGGAGAACACTACTGGATTTTGCTAAGTAAAGGGCAAAACTAAATCAGGGGCTGCTCAGAGAATCTTTAATTAAATTAGTTAACGATTAATGAAGATGGTCAACTGACCAACCTCATCAATACTCATCCCGACCTGTTCTGATTGAGCGAGCATCACGAAAGTGGTGCTCACTTTCGATAAAAGTGTGCGTGAGAAGCTATCTTGCCCCCATCCGAGTTATGACTCTTTTATTTAACACTCATTTACAGGCCTTGTATTACTTTCCAATGTTAAGATGGTGGGGAAATGGAGCCTCTGATGCTCTTGTTTTCTATGCACCTTATGAAACTAACAATTTATTTCGCGGGCTTCTCTTCAACAGAAATAGCGAACCCTTCGGTGTAAGTCAAAACAACAACATCACCCACAGCAGATTTTTTCAAGTTTTCAGGATTACGCGAAGTAAATTCAAGGACTGTACCGTCAGCATCTTTCAACTTGAATGTATTGGCTTTAAGGTTAATTTCTTCAACCGTAAATACGTCAACTTTCGTATCTACAATGGCCATACCGGGCATGTCACCCTCTTCAGCTCGACCCCAAGCGGCTATTTCCCCCGCTGCGGCCTCAGGGTTTTTAGTCGCCAGCACACGGAGAGAAAAGTTCTGCACGTACTCAGCCGTCACAGTATCACCCGCATTCACCTGATCCAAGTTGCGAACTTCTTCACCAGCCGTGAAGGTGACAGGCTTACCCTCTGCATCTTTCAAGGTTACAAGTCGAGTTTCATGATCAATCGCAACCACCGTTGAGGTCACTACCATTGATATACTGGCCGAAAAAGCAGGCTTTTCTGCTGACTCAGACGGCACCGCTTTCACGTCCATCGTTACTTCTGACGTTGCGTTGGGAGCATCGATTTCAGCTGGGTTATTGGAGCATGCAGACAGAACAACAGTCGATGCGATGAAGGCGATCGTAAATAAACTTCTTAATGTCATAATGATAATCCTTTACAATTGGAGGCTAACTTTATAAACAAGGGACTCTTTGTCTTAAGTGAATCGTTCGATCACTTTAACACTTGGGTAGTTCAAGAATAAGCGGGCATTAACTTATCGAATCCAATACTCAATTGAATTAATATAGATGCTTTATCATGATCTTACAATATTAAACGACTGCCACTATCGCTTGCTTAGTACAAGTCCGATTAAGTTTAACCCGCTTACCATCCGATACGTTAACGAGGTTAAATATGACGTATGTAAAGGGAGCTGGTTTTCTTCACTTCCTTCACTGAAAATAATCGAATTGAACCGAATAAGTTAAACCGCCAATTCACTGTTGATAATGCTAATCGATATTGGACAACCGATATTACCTATATCGCAACGCATCAAGGCTTCCTGTATCTAGCCGTTGTAATGGACTTATATTCGCGCCGCATTGTTGGTTGGTCTATTGCTGATAATATGCGAACTGAATTATGCAGTTCAGCACTTAACATGACTTATTTGCAGAGAAAGCCTGCATCAGGACTACTAAATCATTCAGACAGAGGTAGCCAATATACAAGTTATGAATATAGGCAATTACTTAGCACCATGAAAATGGACGTCAGTATGAGCGGTAAAGGTGAGTGCAGGGATAATGCCCCAACAGAGCGTTTCTTCCGCAGTTTAAAGAATGAGCAGTTACACAGTTTTTATTACAGTCTCGCAGAGTTAACTATTTTAGATTATCTTGCTTATTATCACGGTAAACGCCCACATTCAGTTAATGGGTATTTATCACCGGTTCAATATAAGAATAAAGTCGCTAAGAAAGTGTCCGGTTTTTATTGGCCATTATAATTTACGATAAATAAGCAGAGCCGGGCTTGTTATAAGGTGCCGGCTGCGCGACACCTATCCTTATTTGTTGATATTAATCGTTATTATAGAAACCATCGTAATCATCGAAATCATCGTAATCATCGTAATCATCGAAATCATCGTAATCATCGTAATCATCGTAATCATCGTAATCATCTGATGAATTCGACATTAGGCTTGCCATATTAACATCTTCAAAATTATGCTGAGCACCAATATCCGCACCATCACTAACCAAAGATGAACAACCGATGGTATTTAGGAGAATAAAAGCTATAAAAAGATGTTTCATTTACTTCCTCCTTAAATCAATTATTAAATGTAACCTCTAGAATAAGGTGTGCGTTACAAACATCCCACTTTAAAATAATCACTGTAATCATCATAAAAGACTGCAAAATGTGATGCTTCACCTTAATTCTTTTGCTGCATGCTATTTCATTTAATAGCAATATTATGAATAGTTTCATTTCTCGTGAGCGTTTATCTCCTTTTGTTTAAAAAACAACCATTATTGATAAAGTTTATTGAAATAGATTTTATAACCAACGCACACATTTTCCATATAATCTGGAATATATGCCGCAATTGCAAAATATGTTTCGTCAAAATAATCTTCAATTTTCTCTACAATTGTTCGACTACTACTGACTTGTTCATAAATAATAATAGTTTCAAAGCAGATATTTTCAATAACCCTTGCTGTTTTTTCTTTAGCTTCACTGTCATGACGATGGACAATAAAAACCTTATTTTATTTATAAGCGAGCGTTTTGATAACGCCGCGTTCACCGGCGAGTAAGTTGGTGCTTTTTTTGCTGCTTTTTCTTTTAGCAAAAACCGCGACAACTGTATCGTGTTCCGTTTAAATGCCTTGTTATAAGGCTTATACGTCATAGTAACCTGCTGATAATAAACCAGAATTTGCTACTCCGATTCCAATACTGGTGACTACACCATTTTTACTCCACGATAAATCATAGCGTTGGTCATTCTTAATAATTTCTAACTCCAGAACAGTTAAAAATGAACCATTATTATCAAAATACTTAATTTCATATTTACCTTCAAACTTTGCGCTTAGACTTCCAGTAGCCGAACCAGTCCCGTTTCCATAATCGGAATGAATCCAGACAGCTTTTAACTCACCAACTTTATCACCTTTAGAATACTGAACTGATCCTATATTCGACATTTGAAACTCCAAATATGCATTGCCTTATAACGCCGCAAACACCCGCGCGTAGGTTGGCGCTATTTTTGCCAGCTTTTTTGTTTTAGCAAAAACCGCGACAGCCGTAATGCGTCTGGTGCTTTGCCTTGTTACATGCCTACCACTCGATGTAAATTGCAGTGCCGACATTAATCAATTTCATAAACTCATCCATTTCTGAATTTGTCAGTGCAATGCAACCATTTGTCCAATTAAACTTCTGCGAAATCGGTGAAAACCAACTCAACCAATTACGCTGACCATGAACCATAATAAATCCACCTGCCGATACATCATTGGACTCTGCATTCGCAAGGTCTGCACTGTTGGGGTAAGAGATATGCATTGCCCTATAAAAAGATGAATCTTCTTTTTTAGAATCCAATGTATAAGCCCCTTCAGGTGTTTTTTCATCACCTTCTTGTTGCTTATGCCCTTTAGGATTAGCACCAAAAGCAACATGATATTCTTTAATTACTTTACCGTTATCAAGTAAATACATTTTATTTTCAGATTTATCTACTTTAACAAGATCTACTCCAGCTAAAGCTGGTACTGATAATAAAAGCGATATTAGAACGATATAACGCATATATTCACCTTGGCATGTAACGCCTGCAACAACGGCATTTTGGATTGGTGCTGTTTTTGCTGGCTTTTTGTTTTTTGCAAAAACCGCGACAAGACTAAAATGTCCGATTGCTTGCACTTGTTAAGTTTGGCTCGTTGTCGCTTACTAACCACTTGTTTTCAAATATACTTTCCACCAAGATATACACTATGAGAATTTCCTCCAAAAACCGTTCTGGAACTTCAATTTGTTGCTCGATCGCAGCTTCAATATTTGATTGCACATGAAATGATACTGCAAAAAGTGCATTAGCAATATTTTTCTCTATTTGATCGATTTCTCTATAGTGTATAAATATTTGTTCCAATGCCTCGCTAAGTACTTCGATTCGCAGAACGTTAGGAAACTCAAACACTCTAGTGGCAACAACAATTCCATTAGGAGCGCTTCCCTCAAAAAGTAATAAACTTCTGGCTTCTTCAATATTCATATTAATAAACCCTACAGTATAATTTTTGGGTAACACTGAAATTTAACGCCCGCATCACGAGCAATTGAAAGTTGGACTGCTTTTTTGCAGTCTTGTTTTCCGCAAAAAACAGGCCGACTTTTAATTGTCGCTGTGCATGCGTTTGTTAGGTAATATTTGCCACGTTAGACTTAGCCTTTAATTGCCATAGCCAACCAGATGAACCGATACAAAAGCCTAAAAATAACGTTTGAAGCTGTAAATTCATACCAGCCAAAATAACTTCAATTGAAGAGCCAACAGTCGAATTAATTGCGACATCACTAAACATAATAACTAGGGTTAATACCAAGCCTGCTTTACGATACTTCACAAGCAAATAAACAGCTAGAAGATCCATAACAGCCAAAGATGTCCAATAAATATTAACCCAAAGCGGCGCGTACTTATAAGGTAAGAATCCATAATATAAATTATCAAATATGTGGTTTGCACCACCTATAAA
>NZ_CEZLMY010000052.1:0-3179 GCF_983033635.1 Psychromonas sp.
AAACATGGTGAATTAATTAGTAATAAAGCCGTGAATCGACAAAAACTAAAAGAGATACTGGCTAAAGCAAAACCAGCTGTCGTTGCTATTGAAGGCTGTGGAAGCAGCCATTACTGGGGGAGGTATGCTGAGCAATTTGGTCATGATGTTCGTATTATCAGCGCTAAAAAAGTAAAAGCCTTTCTCGAAGGCCATAAAACCGATGCTAATGATGCCTTAGCTGTTGTAAATGCATCATTACAGATTGGGTTAAAATTCAGTAAGCCTAAAAACGAAGAACAACAGTCTCTTCAAACTTTAGAAACTAGTCGCCTTTATCTTTCAAGAAACATCACTTCATTAGGTAACCATATTCGCGCAATGTTATATGAATACGGGATAACAAGTGCTCGAGGCATGCTAGGGCTGAGAACAGCAGTACAAAAGACACTGGATGAGCCTACCCTAATTCCTGCATGCTTAATTGCTACTTTGCATCGGCTGTGGGAACAATATCTCAATTTAAAAGATGAATTTACTACGTTGGGAAAAGCAAAAAATGCATTAGTTAGACAATTAAAACCAGCTAAATATCTTATGGCGCTAGAAGGCGTCGCAGAAGTGTGTTCGGGCATGCTTTATTCGACCATTGGTGACGGTAAACAATTTCAAAGTGGCCGACAAGCCGCAGCTTTTGTCGGTGTGACACCGAAACAACATAGCTCAGGTGGTAAAACGATTATGACCGGCATCATTAGAAATGGTGGTGTTAAGGAGTTGAGATGCGCGTTATATCAAGGTGCTTTGTCTTATATATCAGTATTACCAGATGAGCCTAAAACCGTAAAACAAGCCTGGTTGATTCAATTAAGAGAGCGAATTGGTGTGAAACGAACCTGTATCGCTTTGGCGAATAAAACGGTCAGAACTGCTTGGGCAATGTTAAGGTATGAAACTAAATATCAGCAGCAATTATTAGTAACGGAATAGATAAACCTAAATAATTTAATCCAGAGTATCAAAAATATAATGAACAGCTTTACCCATTTTTACGACAATGATGCAGCATAAACGGTAAGACCAACCTATTAAAACCTGTCTAAGTCGAAAGTCATTAAAGACTGTCAAACCGAAAAGGATAATAGGTGCGCAAACATCTTAGGCTAGAGGGTAGCTCTCTCAATAAAAAGCCGTATATACGAACGCATCTTATATGTTTATGTCAATTTATAGTTGTAAAACAGGTGGAGTCCATATACGACTTAGAAATCAATTTTGAAAGAGACTGTATTAACGCAGCCTTAAGCGGTGAGTAATTATTGGCTAAACTGTGTAGCGAAGCGAAACGTAGCCAACCTTTTCTTATATTGGTTTTAACTTAAAACGACAAACCAATTCATTTAATACAACAATAACACGATGCATAGATCGCTTGCTATTTTTACCTTTTCATATGAAAAATCTACCTTATTACTTTTTATTCCCCCAAACACTACTAAAAACACCACTAAAAAAATCATAAATAAATACAACTATAGCAATTAGACCACCCATAACCATAAAGTCTGCCGCTCCGGCTTCGGTCATGGCTCCCCCTAGCCACATCAACAATACACCAACTATCGGTAACCATATTTTTTTAAAATCATAGTTTTTCATGTTTTCTATCCTCTTCGTTAATAGATTAATGTACTTTTCTAGCCTAACGCCACAAACGATGAAAACCGTTATGCCTATTAAATTGCTTGTTGAACGAAGCCGCTCTGCGGCAGAAACAAATCACCCGACTAATCTTTAAGTAAGCTCAATGATGATTTTTAACGTGGAAATCACTATAAAAAGTGAAAAATAGAAGTGAAAAAGAGGGATACCCAAACCTTTTATCTACGACATTCAAAGCCCAAAGGCATTCACAACTTATATTATTTAACTCATTATATTAAAGGAAACATCATACTAGAACCAACTAAAAGTTAATGTTGCATTATATTACACCGCGCAAAAGACAGTGCATATAAGTCAATATCTGCTGAGTAAATTGATATTAGATAACAAAAACTAAGGCACTTTGTGCCCCAAACCGAGATAGAAAGCTAAGGCGCTACCCCCCCAAGCAACTTGCAAGTGAGAGTGAATTTGGAAAGGAAAAGGCAAGACGAGACCACATACTCGAACGCAGACCTGAGCCCTTTAGATCAGCCTGTTAACGCTTTACGGTCAAAGCCTCTAAAAATCAACCAAGCAGCGAAGACCATTTCCTGCAGGAAGATCGGAGCATCCATAATGGTCACCATAGTCGGTGAGAGTTCAAGGCCGAATAGCATCATCATGCGCGCAGCTAAGATCGAGACAGCTGCGAGAAGCCCCCACAAGGACAGCCATCTAGGCACTAGCCTTGTCCAATACAACGCATAGTTCAGTATTAAAGAACCTAGGCTGAATGTTGCAAAGGCGAGAGGAGCACTGCCCCAATCATGCCCGGCAAGCAGTATTTCGGCTAGGGTATGAAAGTGAGAAGTTGAGGGAGAATCTGTGGCGATGAACTTGTGACCCAGAAACACGAGCGTCAGCAAGTGCTTGGTAGCTATGGCGAAAAGCACTGCCTCAATGGATCTGGCCACAACATAGCCCAGTGCCAGACGTTGACTGAACGGTTTCAATACGGGGTAGAGCACCACCGCGATTCCGACGACTGCAATGTGATTGATGAGTTCGAGGAGAATTCCTGCTGCGACCCGCGTTCGGTTGATGGATGCCTGCGCTAGGAAATCGGAAACACTGAGTACCGGCTCAAGGATTATGACAGACAGTGAGAACGATACTGTCGCCATGATGAAGAGGACGCCCACAATGAGGGCGGTGGAACGGTGTGTCATCACAATTACCTCTTTCACGAAGCCCCCGAGTCCGATTAGGGCAATCCCCGACAGGCCGTTGGCGCACTCTAACGTCAAATTCAGCAACCGAGGAACGAGGTCGGCTGTAATTGTTTATTAGCCTATTTTTATAGGCGGTAGTTTATCATTAATGAACTAACCCAAAATGTAATACTATTTGATTATCTCTGTCCTAATACTTCCAAATGGGCCACCTTCTACCACAACAATATCTCCTGGTTTTAGAAACTTGTTGTCTGATTGAACCGTATTGAAAATTGATGACAATTTGTCGAGTCTATCGATTTTAAGTAAATTGGCGAG
>NZ_CEZLMY010000052.1:3189-15521 GCF_983033635.1 Psychromonas sp.
AACCTGTAATGATGGCGGTTCCCTTCGGGAGTTTTTCTTTATTATACTTTCTCAAAACAAAGCGGAGAATCTCTTTATTCGAATAAATCCTATTCTTTGTGTTTTCTTGTTGTCGTAATTCACTATTTACCGTGGTTTGTATATTAATACACAAAGTTGAATTTTCTTTTTCTGACTCTGGAATCCACATAAATTTGCTTATAGGTAGAAAACCAGGAAAGCTTCCTTTGGCATCAAGATATTCTGACTCCAGCTCCATTCCCAAACCAAGAACTCCAAAGACAATAGATTGTAAATCATTCGCAAGAAAATAGCCTAATCTTGGTGAAAATGTTGGATCGGCCAATTGCTTACGACTAATATCATCCAATACAACAATTCCGAGTTCAACTTCGTAATCAACTAAGGCGGGGAGTATCTTAAATTCATCTTGCAACGTTTTAGACAGGCCGGCCTCAATTTTCTCAATCTGATCCAACAAGGTTTGTTGATTAGGATATTTTACGACACTACCTGTATTTATAGCTTGTTGTCGTTTTCTAAAAACAGGTGGTATTGACTCTGAATGATATTCAGATCCTGTTTGATAAATGATCCCTGGATAAGTTAATGCGATACCATATATATTATTGCTATCCAGTTGCAGTGGAAGCAGTTTGCCAGTGGTGTTATTTACAGGCAAACATTCAAAATTGGCAGGAATGGGGGAGTATATCCTTGGCCAAAAAATATAAGATCCAACTCCTAAAACAATAACAATGATAATCGCTATAAAATATTTGAAAACTGTAAACATGGTTTCCTCAGAGTATCAATTTATTCTTGCACCTGTCAGGCTAACGTTTGAGCAAATAGACTTTTGACCGCCCCACTTGAGCACGTTAGCATTGCTTGATTATTAGGAATCCAATTGCCACCGAAGGTGGCAATCCGCATACGCATTGCCAAAGTACATTTTTTTATTTTATTTCTCCGATGAAGAAGTGAAATTATATTAGGATGCTTGCTAATATGCATGTACTGGTTATCAGTTAAATATAGTTCATAACAAAAAAGAAATTAAACCATTAATTAAATTCTATTAGTATTTTAAAACTAGTATCGCGAGCATGGGAAATCCTACATCGGAACTTACAGATGTTTCCATAAATATAATTTAAGCATGCAGCGAAGTATAGAGGGCTGCTCAGCTGGCCCATTGTTTTAGAAATTTAGGCGAAAATTTCTGAGGCGCTTTGTGCCCCTTTACGCCCTAGGAAGCTAACTCGCTAACGCAAACAAGAAGATCCGCGCTGGCAAATTTCCCTTAAGTTTCTTTATAGCATCGTGCGAGCAGGCGATGCTTAAAATCTCCCAAATTCGTGCATTTTGGGGAGCTTGAGCCGAGATTTAGCATTTGCATATCCATGCAAGAATATTTATTTGCACAAGCTACTTGAGAACTCTCCCGAGCCGACTTATTAATGTTCTTACCTTTGGTAAATAGCGATCCTCGTGGTGTGTTACAAGCCACTGGTCATGTCCAAGTTCATCAATTGTATTTCCTACGCGTTTAAGTTTCGGTTGTGCGTCTCCTATAAAAGTAGGAAGAAAAAGAAAAAAGGCAGGACATCCATACCTTATATTCATTTATCGCCTGTAAAAAACATCATACCCCACAGAATTAAATAAATGTCGGATTGCACAAAAGGTTAGACTTGTTAGCAAATATCGACTGTTATTATTTATATCAGAGAACAAAAAGCTATCTCGCTTTGCGGGCCAGAATAGAAGCGTTCCACATTTTTTAATTGCTTACCTATCCATTGAGCCGACATGTCGGGAATGATTGATAAGTTGTGACTTGTTTTACTCATCCCCCCCCCCTTAGTGTCATTTAAATTTTACAGCGGGCTAAATCTGTTGCGAAGTCTCCCGTATATTTACGGCCGAACTTTTCAAGTTCATCTACGCTCATAATAATTGATTTAGGCTCTGTACACCTATCGCTGTTATTTTGATTAGATGTCGATGTTGCTTCTAAATTTTGTTGTACCTTACAAAACTGCCCCATAGAAAAATTGACCGCTCTTAAGTAATCACGAAAAACAGTGGCACTGGTATTTGTGTAGCAGTTAACAATTGCTTCAATATCAGGGTTATCTATATTGTCGCTAACCACATTTATTGTTTTTGCCATTGCACCTTCGAAGAACTGGAGAAGAACTGGACATCCAAACTTTTACTTGACAATGTTGTTCTAAAAAATCAACAGCGATACCAAACATCAAATAAAGCGCTTATTTAACGACCAAAATTAGATGAGAAGTCATCCCAAAGGTGAAAATGTAACATCGAAGTGCATTTTTTTGATTTACAGGTAGGTTAACTATCAACAATAAGCTGATACGGTGAAATAAAGGTAATAGAACAAATTAGTGATATATTCGTCGCAACTTATTTTTTCCTGAAATCCATTGCTTACCAGTATGCTCCGCAAATAGCGCCAACTCCTCAAGTGAGCCAACTGCACCGTGGTAATCTTTCCCAAAATCATTGGCTAAATTAAGCCATGTTTCACTGTCTAAACCAAGCGTGCTCAACAACGCGGGAGCTTGTGTTGAAATAGCGCCACGCTTATCTTCACGAATAATACGGCCAGTCCAATCAACTAATTCAAGGTAGTCAATTAGCTTAAAATTGATCCCCTGTGGTTGGCATTGATGCGCAGCCCCAATGAATTTAACAAGCGGTTTACTGTTATTTTCCTCTTTATTTTCAGCATGATGTGATTTGCCATGAATTCGTTCAAAAATAGAGGTGTATTCAGACTCTTCAACACTTAGTGACATTTTGGCGCGAATGGGATTCAAATCAACGTAGGCCATGCAGGTTAATAGTGCTTTTTCATCCAGCAACACCTGAGACTTAAAGCGCCCTTCCCAAAATCGCCCTTTGCATTTATCTTCTTTATTAGCTTTACGCGCTATAAATTCATTTAAACAGCGCATAAACCACGAGATATTTGATAAACGCTTTCGCCACTCTGCAATCACAGAAAGTGCGACCTCTTTTTGTGGTTCTGAGCTTAACTCACCTTTCTGCCAGCGCAAAACAATGGGGGGTAATGAATATATCTTCGACCAGCGTTCACAAATTTCACTATCAGTGCAGTCAGCAATTTCTCTCTCATTTACATATAAAACAAGGTGATAGTGGTTTGATAAAATAGCATAAGCACCAACTTCAATTGAAAAAACATCGGTTAAATAACGCATTCGATCAACCATCCACTGCCTACGATGATCAAAGCTTAGCCCTGAATAACGGTCGTCGCCACACAAGAAAGCACGATGAACACAACGAGAAATACAGTGGTAATAAGGGGTATCGGAAAGTGAAATCAATGATTCGCGAGATTGAGTCATTATTGCCTCCAAGCATCAACCAACTGGTCATTAATTAACCACAGGTTAAGCTTGAAGTTCAGTCAAAGTTTATGGATGTCCAGATCTTTTAGATCTTTCTATTTCGTTCACGTGATGAAAATACCGAAATTGGTGTCATTGCGGAGTCTAGTAGTTTGGGCCAGTATGCGGGTAATGATTTTGATAACAATATTCGTAAAACAGCATTTAAACTCAGTTTACAGGATGGTGATATCATCTGGACAAAACAGAATAACGGTGAAAAAATCACACACCAAGAAGAGCCTTATAGTAGTTGGAGGGATCGCTTTAAAAATGGCTTTATGCAATTATTACCAGTAGAATCTCAACTATAAAAGTAGCTAAATTTATTTAAAGTTTTATAAGCACAGGGATAGTGTATCAATCTAGATAATAGAGTGGGGAAATACACTTTAAGCAAGGCACAAATTGGAACTAGCTTAAAGTGTATAACACAGCGATAAACTAGTGAAAGCAAGGAAGTCTAAACACACAATGACCTGGTCAACCTTCAGCTTTCTATTTTCCTCTTTGAGCTGACGAATTTCTAACTGTTCCGGCGTTAACTTACCATTGTCACTATTAATACCCAGCTACGATGGCGGAGGTATGTAGCAAATCAAGTAAATAATTGAGTCATTACTACTATTGACTTATTTGTTGTAACTGAACGGTTTCACTATTACATTTAAAAAATTATTTGGAGTTTTTATGCGAATTTTAATTTTATTATGTTTTGCAATATTGTATAGCAATACCTTGCTGGCTAATACAAAAAATGAAATAGATCATTTGATTGGTTATGTCAGTGAAACAGACTGTGACTATGAACGTAATGGAACAAAGCATCAAGGATCAGAAGCAGTAAAACATATTGTTAGAAAATACAATTATTTTAAAGATGATATAAACAGCGCTGAAGATTTTATTAAATACTCAGCGACTAAAAGCACCATGTCAGGTAAATATTATCAAATTCACTGCCCTAACCAAGTAACCGTTAAAAGTAAAGATTGGTTATTAGATGAATTAGCGCGTTATCGTGGTAGACACAAATAGCACTCTCTATGGATAACATTATTCCTTTTCAATCTGCTTGGTCTAAACAATATAGAGAAGGTTGGTATGGAGTTAGACTTTAATAAGGCGATGTCTGAGTAAACTGTTGTAAATCTGCCATACTTCATTTATGTGTAATCATTATGACGGGTAAGCCAATTAACAGTAGTTGCACAGGTAACATCCGAGATTGGCGTAACAGCTTCAACTCTAATAATGTGCCATCACTAAATAACACTAGCGCTAAGGCGAACTCTACAATAGTTGTTACAAATTCAGCATTTATCTCCAATGTAGAGAGGTTTATACCCATGATACTTCAAGGTGCAAAGTCAGCAAGGCAAATTGTGCCTAGATGCTAGGCATGAAATTGAAGTATAGTTATTCTACATAGAAATTTCATAACAACGCAGATGGGTGCAGGTTGCCTTGCCCTACGGGGAGTGAGCTCGAAAACCAGCCCTGCGTTGCAACAATCGAAAAGTGAATAACAACTCCCTCATGTTGCGCCTTGCTCTGATATTCGAGCTCACACCTGACAAAGCATCTTGAGGTAACATGGGTATAATAACAGAGGGGATATTAATAAACCTAACCAAGTAAACACCATAGGCCCTGATATATTAAGACAAATGAGTGCGTTAGAAATATTACTATAGCCTAATACCATTAGGCTATAGTAAAACAACACGGTGTTCAGCCATAACCCTCTTTAATTAAGCTTAACTATTTGCTCAGTTGGCAGTAATTTAACTTTCTGAATTAATAGAATTGTTATTACTTTGCTTCGTAAGTAAATTTTTGCCCACCAATAGAAGCTTCATACATCAACCCACCTTTGGTAATGGTAAATACAGCCATACCTTTATAATACTCTGCAATGGTCAGTGCGTTATTTTTACCTCCGCTTGCCCCTGCCCCACTACCTTTAGTTGATGCTTCTGCAGAGACACCTGCAGTTAAAGCTACTGCTGTAGCTTGTGCTCCAAATTCAAAATTACCCATAGTAAATTCATCAAAGCTGCGCTTATCTTGAAAGAAAATTACTTGGCTAAAAGCTTGGCCTCCAGCCTGGAAGCCGATGGTAATTTGTGACATGGATGTATTGCCTACCTGTTTACTCGCCTTATAGACTTTACCTTTTCCATATGCACCACCAATCCCAAAGCCACCTTTACCGATGGTGGGGAATAGGGCATAACCATACGCGTTTGTGAAAAATTTTTGAGCCCCTCCTTCAATAAACATCTTCTGGGTATCACTATATTCATCGGCATGAGTAAAAGGGCTAATAAATATTAGTATTATTGTAAAAGTTGTCAGTATTCTTTTCATTTTTTTGCCTTTTATTTAAAGTGTACTCTTAGCCGAAAATATAAAGGAAAAGAGCAAGTGCAATGTATTTGACTCTACAAAAGAAAACAAGCCTATTGAATTCAAAGCTAACGCTTTCTTTTGTATACCATTCAGGAAAGTTCATGGTTTAGTAAGTTACAATTATTCAATATTACTCAGCCGTAAACGGTGCACTGAGAATAAATTCAATCAGCTCGCCCTTAGGGACTTCGATGTCATTCCCTTTGGTTAACAGTGAAACACCGACACCTACTTTTGCCCCCGTTTTTGCACCGTCGCTACCATCAATCAAACCGCCAATCGCAGCAGCTCGTGCTGTAGTACCAACTGTTTTCCGTGCAGTATTAACCCCTTGACCCCCTATAATCTGTGTTTTAAGTGCAAACATATTACCGTTAATTGATATTTCAGTTAATTCGAATTGTAAAGTAGCACTACCAGCAAGCCTACCCGCTCTTTTTACTTTTGTTAATTGTCCGTAAACTATACTGCCTTTGGGGGCAACAAGGGTCTCTCCCGATACTAAATTACCCTCAAGTACTGCGCTAAAGCGTTGTCCACTTTTATTCTGACGACTGTTAAAGCCTTCGCTTATTTTTACTGTAAGTTCAGTACCGGTGGGTACCGTTGTAATGCCTGTCGTCAGATCTTTCTTAGGTGCATCTTTAGCCACTTCAGATATTTCAATTGCGCTGACCTGTTTTACAGGCAGTGTCATCTCAATGCCATTCATGTCTAACACAATTGTTTCTGTATCTTGGCTTTTTAACTGCCCTTCAAAACTGCGTCCATCTTTAAGTATTACCGTTGTAGCATTTAGCTGACTGCTTAAAAATAGGCTCGCCATTAGTACCATTATCGTTTTATTATTGAATCTCATACAGACCTCACTCCTTAAATTTTAAATACCAAAATAGTAAAAATTATTAACCTAATAAAATCAATCTCAACTCAAAGGGCAATCTGACTTCTGCTGAGATATTTAATACAGTCACTATAAGGTCTAAGGAATCTGACAACTAGCCAATGGAACAATCACGTATCAGATCCACACAATTCATACACAATCACTCCATTGAAAGTTAACTGTTCTCGCAAATACTGGGCTAGCATAGAAATAAAAGCGCGCTCAGGCGTATCTGCAAATACTCGATTGCGTGTAACACGGATGTTGTGGCATACCTTTAGGCTAGTGGAATCTACAAATGCGCTCCCAGTTGGCTCATCTTTAATTGTTTGAAAATATGCACACATCGGTAGCATAAGCTCAGACATTGTATTGATGAAACGGGTATAACTGAGTAGTTCAGGGAAGTAATCAGTCCAGTATCGTCGTACCAAACCAATATAAAAGTTCTTGGAATCTCTATGATTTGATTGATGAAATGCAATCTTAATCGTTAAGCGTTCACTGCTCGAAAGTTTTGATCGCGAGGAGGGCAATTTTTTTTGTTTTTATTAAATATAACTTAAATAGGGAGGCATTTAGTTAAATTTTTATTCTGTTATCCAGAATTCAGGTTAACACTCCCAGTCCTTCTACTTTTGCAGCTATCTTGGTTAAATTGACTAATAATAGCCAGCTATTCACTCATCAATTTTCCTCGATAAACACAAAAATCTCAGCACTAGGTATTATAAGTTTATTGTATTTAATAATACCTAGTAAAAGCGTTCATTATCCAGAACTCAGATTAAGTAGTAAAATGATGCTATAAATTAATCGTTTATTTTGACCTTACCGGCTCATTATTTACATTCATTTAAATTTTCCAAGTATTGCTTTGGTGTCGAATTGTGTGCTTTTTTGAAAGCTTTAGTAAAACTTTGCGGATTATTAAACCCTAACTCTTCACCCACTTTTTCTATTAACAAACCTTCTTGTAACATTTGCGGAGCAAGATTATATAGCAACTGGTATTTCACAAGCTCCGAAAAGCTATATTGCTCTTTTTGCAGGCGTCGCTGCAATGTTAGTGGTGAGATCATCATCATTTCAGCAATGAACTCCAGCTTAGGATAACCAAATGCTCTTGCATAATTTATCAGTTCATAAACACACCTGGCAAAGTCATTTTCATCCGGTATGTTTATATAATCAATAACTTGTAGCTGATTAATACGTGCCGTTGTTATCACTTTAGGTTTGTTTACAATATGCTGTTCGAGTGCATCAATTGAACACCAAATTTCTGTTTGTTTGGCATTCCAAACAACATCACAACCAAAAATAGCGTCTACTTCACCGGCCTTACCTAAACGAGAACCAGGTAAATGGATTGAAATCGGAGAATATTGTTCGCCTAAATAGTGACGTAATAGATGGAGATATAACCAAGTACAAAAGATACCATCTTGAAGACGCTCTTGAGCAACAAAAGATTCAGTATTGTAACTCCACTTGAGTATATTTCCACTGCGTACCGCCTTCACCTCACTATCGGATTGTAATGTTTTAAATAGCGCATTAAAGCGTATTAAAGCTGTAAATAAAACCGGGGCAGAACAGACAATGTTATGTAAAGGAATAAAATTTTGTAGCTGAATATTTGCCCCTGCCTTTGCAATAAAGAGCTCATCATCTACCTGTTCTTCAATAAGACCCAAATAGCGCGTCATCTCTGTCAGCGGCATTAATCTCATATGATCATTTAATAAGCTGTCAGGAAGGTTAGCGTTACTAATGCAATCGCCATAATAATCGTCCATTGCTTTTAGGAAAAGCCAAAATACGCCTACCCTTCCAAAAGCAACTGAATTTACTGAAGCCATAAATTATCCTTAATTTTATCAATAACTAAAGATAATACCCTCTTTACTAACAGTGAAAAAGGGGTTTATATAACTATTCCTGTTGCTTGTTATTGGCGCTTGAGCCTATCTCAACAGAAAAAGAAGCTAGGGGCTGTTGAGCTTTGCAGTTTAACTTTTGTTCACCTCAATGCGTTTTGATCGAGGCGGGCGGAGTGTGGCCTAGTAACCTAAGCGAATTTCGCCCAACAAAGAGCATAACGTATTGAGGAGAACCCGAAGGGCAGCGGTTTGTTGACTATTTTTACTACATTTTCGCCTACTCACGTTGAATAACCACACCACATAGGCTCAGCTTTGTATAAAACACCAACAAATCGTTGCAAAAATAAACTCGAAAGATCAACAGCCCCTAATAATGACAGTGGAAAAATCACTTAGATGGTGAAGTTTTTAACCAGCCTAGCGCTGTTAATAACATAAAACTGGCAACCACATATATATTTGCATACGCGATATAAATCCAACGTTCATAAAAAGCAAAATCAAGGTGACTACCCGTTGTATTGGTTACATCGCATATTAACAATAGTACACAGCTAAATGCAGACGCATATAGCGCACCTTTGGGTGAACAGAAGACTTGTTTTGCAAAGAGCAAAGCGACTAAAAACATCAGTAACAAGTAAAAGGGTATCACAGGTACCATGACTAGAAGTTCATAAATAACAATGGCAACAATGCCACCCATTAAGTTAGCCAGCATAACAGCAACACAGGCTTTTATGCCTTTGGTTAAATCAGTGCATAATACCAAAATACCAACATAAACGAGTGCTAACATCGCGACTTGACGGTCAAACATCAAGAAATAGATCAACACAGGCATGGTAATCAAAGTGTCAAGCAGTGCAATCCGCGCAAGCTGAGATGCAGGTTTTACAACTACTTTTGGGGTTACTGCAGGCGATACTGGATGAGCCGGCAATACTGGATGAGCCGGCAATATAACAAACATAAGAGCGGCAGAAAACAACGCAACTAGGTATGAAAGAGATGTTCCAAATGCGGTATACACACTTAACTCAAGATCCATTAGCGCCATTGTAGGGTAAATTAATACGGTACAGAGCAGTAATACAATAATGAGTAAATTAGTCCCTTTTGCAGCTTGATAAAAAGTAACATAAAGTACCCAGGCCATAATAATGATGGCAATAACAGGGTAAGGCTCAACAAGTCTTACTAAAATCGCCCCTAATCCTAGTGAAGCCGGGATCATCATTATAAAACTCAAGTAAACTTTCTTTGCTAAGGGTCTTGCAGGTAACCCCACCAATAGGGTAACCAGAGTCGGCGTAATATAAGCCATCTCCCATTGCCACGTAACCATCACCAATATGGGAATCATCACCGCGAGAGCATAACGTACAATGTTACGCGTTAATTCATTATTTAACGGTGCTATTTTCGCGCAGTGAGTTGCATTAGTAGACATAACTTAATAACCCCATTAAGCGGATATAAGCTTTGCCCAAAAAGTACATCAGGCCACTATCTCGGGTGTAAACAATGATATCTGACTGACCACCTTCACGGCGTACTCCTGCTGGAATCTCTTCAGCAAAATCAATCATCACAGGAAAACGCTGCGCTTCCCTAAGCCAACCGGTTTTTGATACCGGCACCTGTAACCCACCAGCTTGCGTCTGGGATTCAAACTGAACGCCGTAAGAAACGGATTTAACAACGCCGTTGTATACCGTGCCGGGAGCAGAATCAAAGACTATCTCAACCTTATTACCGATTGCTATATTCTGAAGATTGTTTTCTCTTAGATATGCTTCAATCCAAGTGTCTTTCGTAGAAATATAGGTCATTAATGGCTGCCCAATGTTCACATACATGCCTATGTCATAACGTACATTAGCTACCAAGCCCAAACGGGGTGCTCTCACCGTTGTATTTTCTAAGTCCACGCGTGCTAAGCCAAGTTCAGCAAGTGCTTTTTTAAGTCGCGGGTTTTCATTACCTGCAATGCCAGCGTCAATTTTAGCCTGTTGTAATTCAGCAGCCGTTTTTTCAACATGGGAGCGAGCATTATCTAACTGTGTTTTAGCTTTATCGATTTCAGACTTTGAAACATAACCCATTTCCCCCACAGAAAGTATTCTAGCTGACTGAATTTTGGTTAAACTGTAATCAGTATTTGCTTCAACAAGCTGTGCTTGTGCCGTCGAAACGGCCGCAATTTTTGCGCCTACCTCTTGAGCCGCTAACTCCAACTCTGCTTCCGCTTGGTTAACAAGCAATAAATAAGGTGCCGGATCAATGCGAGCAACAACTTCTCCTTGCGCGACTCTCTGATTATTTTCTACTGGCAATTCCACAACACGACCTGAAACTGAAGCCGCTAATGGAAGCACATAAGCACGCACACGTGCGTTATCGGTAAACGGGATCACCCTATCTGCAACCAAGTACCAACAAAACAACACTAAGCAAAGTGAGCCTATTATAAGGGTTATTTTTCTTATCGATGCCTGATCTGAAACCTCTGAAGGTACTTTTTCACTTCACTTAGTTTTAGATTTCTCGCCAGAAGTAGCGGGTTTATCTGTCATTGTAACGCTCCAGATTGATACAAAAAAAACCAGTAACACTGAGCTACTGGTTTGAGTCATGATTGAGTAAAGATTAAGCCACTAGCTTTTTCTCTAACTTACCTATGCATGCATCGCAATTACCAATCAAAATATTTTTTCGGCTTGAGTCTTGATAACACATCATCTCTTCATAGGTTTTTACAAATTCATAACTACCTGCGATATTTTTAGCGTCAAAGCCATTCGCTTGTAACATAAGGGTCATGTTGTAACTTCTCTCACCCGTCCGGCAATGTACATACACAGGTTTAGTTTTATCCAGCTCATCTAAACGTTGGCGTATAGAGCTCATCGGGATGTTTACCGTTCCATCAATATGTCCCGCTTGGTATTCAATTGTTTCACGAACATCAATAACCTGCTCACCCGCGGCTAACAAGTCATAAACATCGGAAAAACGAACCTGTTTAAAAGCACCTTCATTCAAGTTACTAGCAATGTATCCCATTTTATTAACCACATCTTTCCCGGTGCCGAATGATGGTGCGTAACATAGCTCTAAGTCAGATAAATCTTCGACAGTCATACCCGCTTTAATTGCCGTTGCAATTACGTCCGCGCGTTTATCAGAAGCGCCAGAGGTTGCAAACTGCGCACCTAATACCTTGCCACTGCCTTTTTCAAAGATCAGTTTTGAGTACACAAGATGAACACCAGGCATAATACCAACAATACCAGGAGGCGCTGCGTAAGCTACCTCGTAATCAATACCAGTGCTAACTAACATTTTTTCTGATAAACCAGTCGACGCAATATTCATATCAAATAACTTAACCACACCACTGCCGATATAACCTTTATTATTAATGCTTCTGCCATTAATTCTATCCGCAATCAAACGGCCCTGCTTATTGGCAGGACCTGCCATTGCTAATGGAAATGGCTGACCTGTTAGCTGATTCGTCACCAGAATCGCATCACCTGCGGCGTACACATCTTTTGCTGTTGTTTGATAGTTTTCATCAACAATAATATAACCTCTGTCATTGAGGTCGACGCCAGCCCCCGCTAGGAAGTTAGTTGAAGGTTTCACACCGATAGCTAAAATCACGCCGTCAGTTTCAATTTCTCG
>NZ_CEZLMY010000052.1:15531-22270 GCF_983033635.1 Psychromonas sp.
ACTTTAGAATTACTTTTTGTGTATCAAATGCCGCGACAAGATCTTCTAAAATAACCTCGACACCATTTTTAAGCAGCTCCGCTTGACCAAAATAGGAGATATCTCGATCAACAAACGGAATAATCTGATCAGTACCTTCAATAAGAGTGACTTCGATACCTCTTTCTCTCAGATTTTCAGCCGCTTCAAGACCAATAAAACCACCTCCAACCACTGTCATATGTTTCGGGTTTTTATCTTTAATAAACGACATGATTTTTGAGACATTTGCTACCGTTTTTAGCACGTAGTGATCAATTTTATCCAGCCCAGAAAATGCAGGAACGATTGAGTCAGCACCAGGCGCAACAACTAATGAATCATAATGCTCTGTTGTAACTTCTCCTGTTTGTGTGTTTTCCACTTGAATGGTTTTTTCATCGCTATTAACGGCAATCACATTACTGTTAATGCGTGCATCGATATTGAACCACATGTTGAACTTTTGCGGGTTCATTAAAATCAGCGTTTCTTCTTTTTCTACCAGCCCGGAGATATGGTATGGCAAACAACAGTTAGAGAAAGAGACAACCGGGCCTCTTTCAAACATAATAATCTCAGCGTTTTCATCTAGTCTTCTACAACGCGCCGCAGTTGACGCACCACCAGCAACACCACCAACAATAAGAATTCGTTTTTTCATAATTACATTCCTCAATTAACATAGTTTAAAAATATCAATCTCAACTTAACTCAAAGTACAACCTGACTTCTGCTGAGATATTTAATACAGTCACAATAAGGCCTATGGCAATTGACAACCAGCTAATGGAACAATCATGTATCAGAACCATACAATTCCTACACAATCACTCCATTAAAAGTTAACTGTTCCCGCTAATACGGGGCTAGTTTAGATAATATATGTGCGCATTTATGTCTCTTAATATGGAGCAATTTCTTATTCTTGAATTATATCGGTGATAGGGCTTTAAATAATGGTTGTAAATGCGTGGGTGTGAAGACTTCAAGAGAGTGAAAAGATAATCTATAGACATAAAAAAGTCCGATGTTAAGTGAACACCGGACTTAGGTTTTATTCAGATAAATACAAATGATTTACCCTTAACTAAACGGCTTTAGGCCGTTACCCCTCTTTTATTCATGATAATGAACGCTAAATTTTCATCCATTTGCCATCGTATAACGACGCTGAGGTCACAACACCAGCTCATATTTACGATTGTTCTATTATCTTGTGTAATGTCTCAGGTACTTCCCGAGAAAAAATGTGTGCAGCTATAGTTGCAACAATCGCTGCAAGTGGCACCACTAATACTATCATCACAAACAGTCCAGGCGGTGGATTCATGATACCAAAGTATGCAGCAAAGACAGCCGCGATATTACGTGTACACATGCCAAGAGCCACACTACTGCGCTGCGTTTTTTTCAAGCCAATACTAAATTTATAAGAGACTACCGTAATTGTTATGAAGAACAATATTAAGGCACCAGGCGCAAAAGTACCGATTAAACCCAGCATATCTTGCCCATAGAGAATCAAAGTGAGAAACAAGGACACTACTAGCGATATTCCACCGATCTTTTTAATCACAGGCAGCAGTTTGTTCGCTAAACTTGGCAACTTAATTCTCATCGCTCCGCCTATTAATAATGGCAATAGCACTAATATGAATAGAGGCTTAACAAGCGTCCAAACACTTAACTCTACACCTTTAACGACTAAAGGTGCCAATATTGGTACGAGTAAAACAGTGCCAATGGTCGATAACAACATAAATGCACCAGCGAAATTCATATCTCCCCCCGCCCTGCGTACCATCACAGGAAAAAAGGGTGCCGTGGGTACAAGGCTAACTAAAAGAAGTCCAGCCGCGTGCGCTGGCGTTAAAGGAATAAACTGAACGATCAACTAAGCAATCATTGGACCAATAACCCATCCAAACATAGCAATTATTACAACTGTCCGTGCACTTTTTAGGGTGTCACGTACCTCTTTGATATTTAGCTCTAGTCCCATCGACGCGAGGTTAGAGACAGTAAATACAACAACTAACAAGTTGAAAAAATATCTAAATTCATACATTTCTACCTTTGATATATATTATGAGAAACAAGTGGTCACTGTAATGCTCAAAACAACACATAACTAACCAATGGAACAATCATGTATCAAATAGGTAATATTCATGCACGATCGTTCCTTTGAGGCATTTAATGAATTAAAGGTGCACCCGTAAACCGGAAGTGAAAGTGTTACAGCCAAGTCATCTATTGCGGATAAACGTATTCACTGCAAAAAAGTGAGATCCTGAACGTTGAATGGGTCAGCTTTGGGATTAAGCGATGATTTTTGAAAAAGGTGCTTTAGTTGAACATGACATCAGCATAATTGAGTGAAGAAAGTAAATACTCCCCTTTTGCCCTTAGTGCAAAAGGGGAATCGAGCTTAGATAGAATAAAAGAAGTATATTTGTGATTTCATACGGATAATAATGCCAAGTACTACATCTAAGAAGCTCAGGAAAGCAATTGGCTTCTCAGCAGAGATCCAAGCCAAACCAACAGCGCCAACGGGTAAATCCTTTCTTTGCGTTTCATCAATTTTCAATCTGACAAAATGATGTTTATTATTTGCATTTTGCCCTGTTGTCTGGCGAATTTTTGTAAGTAGGCTAACAACTAACTTATACCAAAAGTATAAACAAGGTGATCAGTCTTGCTTGATCACCTTGTTTATTCATTCCATTGGCATTGATTAGTAATAATTGATTGCCAATCAATCTTCAATAAATTGCATTGAAAGAATAGGTAATATTTAGTGAAATCATCTCCCCTTCATGGCGAGATTTAGCACCAAATTCTTTCACGTAATTAAGCGCTAGATTCCAGTTTGGGTCTAACCAATAAGCAACTTGCAAACCAAGGCCATGAACCTCCGATTGATTACCCAAAGAGGTATTATATGTTTGATTAACGTTATCTAACGATCCAGTAAGCTCATCATTGTCTACTTGCCATTGGCTGTAACCTTTGATCCCAACTTCTAATTGTTGAGTTAAATACTGGCTATAACCATACTCTATGGTCAAATGATTGCCCGGCGTAACGCCTGTTTTATCTACTTCACCATGATACTCATAAGTTGTCGATAACATCAACGCCGACGCTTTATCCATGAAATAATAGTAACCAGATAGTTGAACCTGAGCAGTGGTCATATCAAGGCTAATATCGCTTGCACCTGTCGGTAAATAAAACCCTACACCTAGATTAATATCATAATCTTCATTTAACCAGCCTAACCATAAAGGCTGAATAAATGTATCACCCACTCCTGTAGACTTTTCCCCGCGTACATCCGTTTGAACTAATGTTGGGCTGACATAGAAGCTATATCTTGCGCCTAATACTTCATAATCTGTTGTCCACATAAACAATGGCGCTATCGCCGAAGAGGTAAAATCTGTATTAGCACCTACTGAATCGCCATTTTTGTCTTTCAAGTCACCGCTTGAGTATTGCAGATTATATTGCTCATAAACAAAGCCTGCTTGAGCAGGCATTGTCATGTCTCGTACATTTGCGGCACCTGGTAAATAATGGCCAGCTCCAAATAAGCCATCTGCATAGCTGGCAGGAGTCAAGAGAGATAATGCTAAGTACATCGTTAATTTGGCATTGGGATTAAACATATTGTTGCGTTCCTCATCGAATAACGGAGCCTAGTCAGGCGGTTGAAGCTCAATATATGGAAGAAAAATACAAACTGCGATCTGATGGAATCATTAACTACTAAACACCACCTTATTGTATATGTTTATTCCATGTTGAGAATAATTTGGGTGGCCAGCATTTATAAAAAAGCAGGAGTAATAGTCTTTATTATTAAGTTAAATCAAAGGTTACTCGTCGCTTATCAATTTAGTAAAACATTTATAAAGTGCGAAATGAGCCTGATGCAATAGATAGTATATATCCAAAATGTAACCTTAATTGATAGCAATCTTCCTCTTCATAGATGCCACTGAATTTCAAACCTACAATTGCCTCAAATCAAATAAGCCAATGCCTAATAAGGAAATAAAATGAATAACATAATAGAGAATGGAGTGATCAGCCTTACCCCCTTTTTCTCCATTACAATCGGAATTTTAGTGCTATTTTTAGGGCGTAGAGTCAGTCAAAAAGTGACAATGCTCAGAGAGTTTAGTATTCCAGAGCCTGTTACCGGCGGTTTGTTTCTGTCTCTGCTATTCACCATACTATTTCTAACAACTGGATACGAAATCAATTTCGATTTAGATGCCAGGGACTTTTTCTTAGTCTACTTTTTCACCACTATCGGTATAAATGCAAGAGTAAAAGACCTGCTTTCAGGAGGGAAGCCACTCATTATTTTACTTGCCGTGACAGCTATCTACCTAATTTTACAAAATATTATAGGTATCAGCGTTGCTTCTTTATTAGGCATTGATTCTGTTATTGGGCTGCTAGGTGGTAGCGTTTCACTTATTGGTGGTCATGGTACTTCTATCGCATGGTCTCCACAAATTGGTGAACAATTTAATATTGATAATGCAATGGAAATAGGGATAGCTTGTGCAACATTTGGCTTAATACTTGCGAGCTTAATGGGTGGACCTATCGCTAAGTTCTTAGTCAATAAACATAATTTGGTTGCTGACAAAGATATTCAAAAAGATGAAAGTAGTGTACACAAAAATACAACAATTGATGCATATGGTTTTCTAGATGCAATCGTTGCTATTCATGCCTGCATTGCGCTAGGTTTCATATTGAATGAAGCGATAGCAGCGCTTGGTTTGCAGTTGCCACTGTTTGTAGCATGCCTTTTTGCCGGTATCTCTCTTTCTAATCTTCTTCCTAATTCATACAAACGAATTTCAGGGCTTAGTTGGCCAGCACGCTCACCTGCTATCGATTTAATTGCAGAGATCTCATTAGGCACCTTTTTAGCAATGTCATTAATGAGCCTTAAATTGTGGACCTTAGTTGATTTAGCTGGACCGATGTTTATTTTATTAGCATTCCAATTTTGCTTTGCTGTGATTGTTGCTATTTTCGTGGTCTTCCCATTAATGGGCAAAGATTATGATGCTGCTGTAGTTTGTGCGGGTTTTGGTGGAATATCACTTGGCTCTACACCAACAGCGATGGCTAATATGACATCCGTCACCCAACGATACGGCCACTCACAACTTGCTTTTATTATCGTACCGCTAGTCTGTGCATTTTTTATCGACTTAATTAATGCCGTTGCCATCCCAACTTTTTTAAATTTATTAGGATAATCATTAGGAGTTAATATGAGTTATTTAAATGCAAGAGAAGTATTCCAGAGTGCACTGCATGTATTGTGCACCACTGGCAATTATCAAAACCGATTAATTAGAGCATATACAATCACGACTCAAATTACGCCAGCAAGGGATCTTCCTTCGCAGCTGATTAGTGAGTATTACGAATTGCAATATAGTATGAATAGTAAGGTCTGCGCTAAAGGTGAAAGTTCATTAATGGCAACGGTAACCTCACTAAATGTAATGGAAGTGGCTGTAATTATTGAAAAGTATATCGATATTTACAAAGGTTTGGTTGAGACGTCTGTGAAATAGTCGTTTAGCTTAGGTATTAATTCACAATCTAAGTAATCAAAAAATAATTTTTAGCACCTACATATAATCTAGTATGTAGGAGCTAAAAAGCTTAACGGTTTTTCATCCGAAAAATCAAATAAATCATAGTGTAGTCGCTTAGTATAATTCGCCATGACTTTACTGTATTTAATATAAATTTCTAAGGCGCTAAGTGCCCCATAGCGCCTTAGAAAGCTAACTCGCTTTCGCCCCCATTAGCGAGTTAGAAAGCAACAAATTTGTGGCTAATATAACCTAGTATCTTTCAATTTTGGCACATTGCGATGCTTTCGTGGAGTGACCATCTCAAGCTCCTACTTGGTAAGCGAGTGGTCAGGGCAGAGAAGCTGAATGTCATGAAGACTATGAGTCAAAGAAGGAAGTATAGAATTGAAATTTACTCAATGCTTCCTAACTTAGGATGTTTTGGTAAGCGATGTCATTTTTTTTAAGCCAGACAACAATATTATCAGCACTTAAATGTAGATCGAGATTACCAGTTTCTTCAGTCTGCTTTATCAAAATATGGTCAAGTTGCAAACCTACAACTGCTATTTTTTCTAAATCAATAGCACTACATACATTTGGGCAACGATTACAAGATAAACGGCATACGGTTTTTACATCACATATTGCAGCTTTTTTCAGGTCACTTATCAGTCCCTTAGAGCATAAATCTTGATAACTTACAGCGATTCTATTCGACGACATTACATGGAACTCCTAACTATTAGATGTAAAACAAATATAATTAAAACTTAAAATGTACGCCCTTTCATTAGAACCTCAAATACCGCCAATATCCATGTTTATAAAAAATATAGTTTTACTTTACGACAGAGATCGCCTTGTTAATAAGTTGTTAATGACGATTTATCAACAGATAAATCTAGCAAAAGTTCTGAGGCGCTATGTGCCCCTTTACGACTTAGAAAGCTAACTCACAAACGCCCGCCGAGCGAGTTGTAATATTTATTATCATCAATGTTTCGCTATTGACACAACGCTCGCTTTCTCCCAAGTATAACCATCACTAGTGTCTGCTTAGAAATCCAGAGTAACAATCTATCTAAGCT